>JAWKLD010000003.1 GCA_041392855.1 Flavipsychrobacter sp. | reverse complement strand
CAATTTAGTAGTTTGAGAAGCAGAAGAGTTAGCGTTACCCTCGTCAGCTGAAGCTGCGAAACCTAGAGAAACTAATGCTGCGATTGCGATGATCTTTTTCATAATTGTTGTTTTTGTTTGTTTAATAAATGTTTTGTCGTTATTGACAATACAAAGATGCGACGCGCAACTGCATAGAGGAAAAAAAACAAGCTTGTTAACCCATCGTTAGGAACTGGTTAACCACCCATTAACAAACAAAAAGCCCTGCTAATAGCAGGGCTTGGAATATATTATGTTGATAATCAATACTAAACTGATACGTTAAACTCTCTTAGTGCATCGTTCAGACTAGTTTTCTTATCTGTAGACTCTTTACGTTTACCTATAATTAAAGCACAGCTTACTTGATAGTCACCTGCAGGGAACTTCTTTGTATAACTGCCAGGTATAACTACACTACGTGCGGGTATTACACCTTTTGTTTCTATAGGCTCGCTACCACTCACATCAATTATTTTAGTGCTTTGTGTCAATACCACATTAGCGCCAAGTACAGCTTCTTTCTCTACTCTTACTCCTTCTACAACAATGCAACGAGAACCGATAAAGGCACCATCTTCAATGATAACAGGGCTAGCTTGCAAAGGTTCTAATACACCACCAATACCAACACCACCGCTAAGGTGAACGTTTTTACCTATTTGTGCGCATGAGCCAACAGTAGCCCATGTGTCTACCATTGTTCCTTCGTCTACATAAGCACCAATGTTTACATACGATGGCATCAGTACCACGTTTTTAGCTATATAAGCTCCGTAACGAGCTACAGCATGCGGTACTGCGCGTACACCAAGGCCAGCATAATCTTTTTTCAGTAACATCTTATCATGAAACTCAAAAGGCTCCACATTCCATGTTTGCATTTGCTGCACACCAAAGTATAATAGTATAGCTTGTTTTACCCACTCGTTTACCTGCCAGCCATTTTCTGTTGGTTCAGCAGTACGTAGGCGTCCTTTATCCACTTCTTCCATTACAGCACGTACGGCATCTTTGTATTGCTCCTCTTTCATCAGGTCGCGGTTTTGATAAGCCGCTTCTATCATTTCTTGCATAATATTCTATTTGTGCGCGAAAATAAGAAAGCTTAGAGTATAATACCAATTGCTAATACGATTAATAAGAGATTAATTTTTCAATTCGTTTTTAACCCTAGGTTACATATATGACAAAGCGGTGTAGCAATGACATTTTCATTACATTGCGTATATGTGTAATACTTTAATTTGATACTGTAATCACTAAAAAAACGACTACTATGAAAAAAATCTTTACACTATTATTAAGCTTTGTAGTCTTTTATGGTCAAGCAAAATCAATTAACACCGCCTATGAAAAGCTGTGTGATGTGAACAAATGCTGGACGGAACAAAAAGATATCAATAAGCTAAACTATCCAACGAAAACTAACTATACAGAAAGGGAATGGATAGCAATACACTTACAATTGGTAGAGCAGACTTTGCGAGCCAGAAGTACAGCACATCTTAATGCAGAGCAAAAAGCGAACAGGTTAGACGCCTTGAATCATTTGAATGCATATTGGAAATCAGGTGCATTTCCTATAAATGAAGATTTCGCCTATCGTCTGCCTATTTTTATAGATAAGCATGATAATTTTTGTGCTGTAGGGTATTTGGTAAAAGCTACAGGCTACGAAGAAGTTTCCAGAATGGTAGCTGCTAAGACCAACTATGCTTATGTAAGAGAGATGGATTATCCTGAACTAAATAGTTGGGCTAATAAATATGGTTTTACAGAAGATGAGTTGGCGTGGATACAACCAGGATATCCCCCTGCACGTTATGTAGCTCAAGTGGGCGGTGGTACAGATGGAGAGGTTATAGACCTATTTGTGAATGGTGCAGGTGATAAAATGTATGTAGGCGGATCATTTAAAAATGTGGATGGTAGTATTGAGGCTAATAATATTGCTTATGTAACGGAAGCTAGTGGTGTGTATACATGGCATAGCATGGGTAAAGGAATAAACGGTAAAGTGGAAGCAATAGCAGAGTTTGATAATAAGATATTTGTAGGCGGAACATTTACAAAGGCAGGAGATAGTGTTGTTACTAACATAGCTTATTGGGACGGTAGCATCTGGCATACTGCAGGATGCTTATGGGGAGAAGTGAAAGACCTAAAAGTGTATAAAGGAGAGTTATATGCTTGCGGCAGTTTTGATGTATGTGCCGCATTGGCTGATATTAATTTAGCAAAATGGAATACGACATATAATATGTGGCAACCAATGCCAGGCTTAAGCGGTGTCATAAATACCATGCATGTATATAAAGATGAGTTGGTATTGGGAGGAGCATTTAAGTATGCTTCTACAGGAAAGGACTGCAACATTGCTAAAACAGATGGTAAAGGGACATTTACTGTATATGGAAATGCAATTGAGCATGAAGTAATGGATATTGAAGACTATGGGGATACATTATACGCAGGTTGCAAAAAGGTGGCGGCTAATATTGATCTACTGAAGAAGTTGGTAGGTACTAGTTGGCAAAAGCAAGCTGTTTTTCCGGGCATGTCAACACAGCCTATTGTCTCTTTCAATTCTCTGTGTATAGATAAGGACACATTTATGGCTAGTGGAAACTTTAGTTTCAGTCCGCTTTTAGGTACATTTTTAAAGAATAATATAGACCTTACTCCTTACATAAAATCGTCAATGAATGCGCCTTATTCATTTATAGTAGATAGTACGATCAATGACATGGTGGTCTTTAAAGGTTCGGTCATTGCAGGAGGTGTATTCAAGTATGGCTACTCTGCATTGCATCCTGTTAATAGCATTGCTAGAAAGGTAACAGAATGGTCGGTAAATGTACCAGTGCTTCATAAAGAGCATACTCGTTTTGATATTTACCCCAATCCTGCTACTGGTACAATCACTATAGAAAATAATATAAAAGCTAATCGCTTAACAGTTACCGATATTAATGGCAGGGTTATTAGATCACTATCCATTGATCCAAAAGCGAAACAACAAGTGGAGTTGAATGATATAGCTAGTGGTACGTATGTTTTAGAAGTTAGCAATGAATTAGGAGCGCGTAGCTCACAAAAGCTTATTATAAAATAATAGCATTAAAATTAGGCTGCAATAATATCCTTAGAGCTACATATTACTTGTGTAGCTCTTTTGTTTATTTAGCAAGTTTTGGGTTTTTAATACAGCACTATCTAAGTAGTTTCGCTATAGTATATTAATTCAAATGAAAGATCAGGCCTCAATAGATTATAATAGAATAGCTAAGGCGATAGACTATATAAAAACTCATTTTAAGGAGCAGCCCACTTTAGATGAAGTGGCTAATGCTGTTCATTTGAGTCCGTTTCATTTGCAGCGTATGTTTACAGAATGGGCGGGTGTAAGTCCTAAAAAATTCCTTCAGTATATATCTGTTGAACATGCAAAAAGAACTTTGTCTGCACAACAACCTACTTTGTTCGACGTAGCCACGGAAGTTGGATTGTCGAGTACTAGCCGACTACACGATCTGTTTGTAACCATAGAAGGGATGACACCAGGAGAATATAAAAATGGAGGGAAGGATCTATTGATACAATATGAGTTTGTTGATAGTCCATTTGGGAAATTGCTGGTGGCTTGTACCTCAAAGGGTATATGCTATATGGGGTTTGCTGATGATGATAACACAGAAGACTTAACTAGAAGATTCCCCAATGCAAGGTATGTAGCACAAAAGGATATTGCGAAGAGTGTTGCAGGGATATTCAATGACAACTGGACAGGTGTGAAGCTACATCTTAAGGGAACCGGCTTCCAGCTAAAGGTTTGGGAGACACTGTTGAAGATACCAATGGGACAACTGGCCACTTATGGTAGTATAGCAGAGGGGATACAGTCTCCTAAAGCATCAAGAGCAGTTGGTACGGCTATTGGTAGCAACCCTGTAGGGTTCCTTATCCCTTGCCATAGAGTTATAAGGGCAAGTGGTGTTATTGGCGACTATATGTGGGGTAGTACCAGAAAAATGGCAATAATTGGTTGGGAAGCTGCAAGAGTAAATAAAGAGCAAGAGTGATGACTTTATATGATGATATGATAGAGAATATATTGCCCTATGATGGTGTGGTAACTTATTATGGTAAGGTACTTGATGAGCATATGTCCTCTATGTATTTCAAGTATCTCTTTAATAATATTGCTTGGCAACATGATGAGGCAATAATTTTTGGTAAAAGAATAATTACCAAACGAAAAGTAGCTTGGTATGGAGATGATGATTATGGTTACACCTACTCTAATGTTACTAAACAAGCGTTGGCGTGGACAAAAGAGTTGTTAGAACTTAAGGCTCTAGTTGAAGAAATAACAGGGGTAGTTATAATTCCTGTCTATTAAACCTTTACCATACAGGAGAGGAAGGTATGGCTTGGCATAGTGATGATGAAAAAACATTGGAAGAAAAAGGTACTATAGCATCCTTAAGTTTTGGTGCAACAAGGCGATTCCTTTTCAAACATAAAGCCACTAAGTATAAAGTGCCATTGGTATTGGAGGCAGGTAGTCTGCTCGCAATGAAGGGTGTCACACAAGATCATTGGCACCACAGGTTGCCAACTACTAAAAAAGTAAGCACGCCGAGAGTGAATCTCACCTTTAGGACAATGGTGAATAACAAATGAATTATTCCTTATTGTGCTTGTGTACGAAGTCTGCAACACTATGTAGTATATGCATGCCTAGTTTGTTGAGCAGTTGTGGGTTGTCCAAAATATTAGCAATGTCTGCACCTTTTATTTGACCTAAAGCTTCATTTGTTCTATCAGTAATATAGGTCATTGCATTTTTTAATGGTAGTCCTGAACGCTCTGCATATGAGTTGACGATAGCCATTTCATAATTCTCCTCTGTTGTGATACATTTCTTGAAGTCATCATAATTCATCTTCATAGGAGGAATGATACCACACCAGAAGTTACGTTCCATATAGTGAGAGTAAGCACCAGCACCATGTATTACCACAAAGACATTGTCTGCGATCGGGTTGTCGGGGTGCAGCTCTTCAGGTATAGCCGTGTCTTCTTCTGACACATCAAAGTCAGCACATGCTCTGCCATGAATATTGCCTTTTAGTTCGGCACGTTTTTCCAGCTTGTGAGCTTTACCATATTTGAGTATGAAATAATCGTAGGCTAACCCGAGTCCTGTTAGTGTTCCATTTTCAGAAACGCCGGTTGTTAGAGTTACTATTCTAGTGCCGTCTTTATTTATTTTGATGTTAGACACCTTACCTATCAATACTTCTGTATTGGCAACCAGCCACCTGCCCGGTTCTGTATCTATACGTTGAGGTAATGAAAGCCCTTGTGCTTTATACACCTCTTCTATTTTGGGTAGTATATGGTCGCTATATGTGCTTATGGCAACAGCGGGATCGTAGCCGCCACTTAAGTTAAGCTCTTCTACCTCAATGCCATGTTTTTCTTTTATGGTCTTAGTAAGTAGTGCTGCGTTGGTTATGCCATAATCCCAAAGGGTAGGGGTATTAGAGCCGCTTCCCGGATGAAAGGTAAATCCGGCCAAGGTCATACCGTAGTCTAGAATGTTTTGTGCCAGCTCTAGCGCTTCCTCATTATCTACACCATACCTTTTATTGAACGACTGCGAAAATCCATCGCCCGAGCTACTGCCTTCGGCATTAAAGAGCCTTAATAACAAACGTACTTCTTCGTTCCTAATATCTAGGTTCTCTATCTCTTCGTTCAGTATTCTGATGTCATGAATGTTGTCTGTAGAGAAGCTCCTGATGCCATCTATCAATGCTTTTTTGATGTCGGCTCTTTCCTTTTGCGTTTGTCCAAAGTTTACTCTTTTGCCGATCTCCGATTTAGGGAGTCCACATTCTATTAGTATTCTTAATTCGCTATATGTTGCAATTTCAAAGCCTGCACCTTTGGCAATAAGTACTTTTAAAACACTGGGTTCTGCACTTGCCTTTACAGCAAAGTGTATTGTGCCATGTTGCCCAAAATGTTTATGAAACTCGTCATAGTTATCTTCCACAGCATCGTAATGGCATACTCTATAGGCATGGCGTGCCAGTTGGTCAAGAAACTGCTTGCCATTAACATGTGTGCTCCATTCCTTAAAGTTGTCAGCTATGGGGTGCGTAGTAAGAGGCCCTTTCTTCATGTTCATCATTATGCGAAAATGCTTAAGCGGGTGCAAAGATGCATTCTTATTTACAAATACGCAGCACTGCCCTTGATAAATTCTAACTTTCGTTAGCTGTATTCTCTTTTACCAAGTGCTCTTCTATGATCTCTTTTAATACATGTTTAGGCAAAGCTCCGGGTTGCATCATAGGTTGCCCTTCGGTAGGAATGAAAAGTATGGAAGGTATGCTCTGTATCCTGAAAACTGCAGATAGCTCTTGCTCTACCTCTGTATCTACCTTGTAGATGATAAGTTTGCCGTCATATTCATTAGAAAGGTCTTCTAGAATTGGGGCTACCATTTTGCATGGGCCACACCAGTCTGCATAAAAGTCTATTATAGCGGGTAATGCACCTGTATATTTCCACTCTTTATTGTTCTCGTAGTCAAATACTTTCTCTTTAAATTCTGCTGTTGTAAGCTGTACTGTAGCCATTTCTTATATATTTTCTGCAAAGGTAGGATAATATAAAGGCCAATTGTGTAATGAAAGTAACACAAGGCTATTAAGGAAGGCAGGTAATGGTATGAAAGGTGTGGGTGTACCAGCCATATATTCTGCTAAATGAAAAAGGAGCTACAACATATTCTGTCGTAACTCCTTGATTCTCTGTGGAGGCACACGGATTCGAACCGCGGACCCTCTGCTTGTAAGGCAGATGCTCTGAACCAACTGAGCTATGCCTCCATCCTTTTTCCCTCGAAGGGATTGCAAAGATAGTTACGTTTTTTATTTCACCAAATCCTTTTTTAGAGATTTTTATTTGTAATGTTTAGTTGCTGCCCTTAAAGGGTTGTTTTAGCTATAATATTCAGGAAAAGTATTGTGTAAAATAGTATCGAGTTTTTGTGCTGTCAGGGGTTTGTTGATAAAACTATGCACCAAATTAGTGTTTTTTGCTCTTTCAATATCGTCTGGGTTTATTGATGTGGTCAACACTATCAGCCTTATGTCTTTTTGATGAAACAGCCCAAGCTGTTCGTATTCTTCAAGAAATTCCCACCCATTCATAATTGGCATGTTTAGGTCCAGCATGATGAGTATGGGTTTATCACAATCTGCCTCTATGTTACTTTTTATGAACTCTATGGCATGAAGCCCTGTGTTTTGAGTAACAATTTTATGACTACAATTTGCTCTTGTTATGAGCATTTTGTTGATAAAGTTAGTTGACTGGTCGTCATCTATTAATAAAGTACAGCCTAATATGCTATCCATTAGTTACTTAAATTATTAGGAATAGTAAAAAAGAATGTAGTGCCCTTACCTATTACAGAATCAAGATAAATAATTCCTTCGTGCAGTTCAACTATTTTTTTGCATTGTGACAGACCAATACCCGTTCCTGCATATTCTGATTGTAAGTGCAATCGTTGGAAAATTATAAAGACTTTCTCTTGGTATTTTTCATCAATGCCGATGCCGTTATCTTCTATACTAAATAGCCAATCATGTTCTCTTTGTGTACAGTTGATCTTTACTATTGGGTTCGTATCTTTTTTTCGATACTTCAGCGCATTACTTATGAGGTTTTGAAAAAGTAAGCGGATGTCGGTATTAATAGCTGTAATAGTTGGTAGCGAAGCAACTTCTATAGTAGCATTGGTCTCGTTAATGCTCGCTGTTAAGTCTTGTAGAACTTCGGCTACTAACTTGTTACAGTTTACTTGTATTTTGTCTCTTTTACTACCTATTTTGGTATAGCAAAGTAGATCGTGTATAAGTGTGCTCAGTCGTGTAGAGGATGAAGAGATAAAGTCTATATAAGTATGAGCTTGCTCGTCTAGTTTGTCACGGTATTCTTGTTCCAGCAAGTCTATAAAGCCTGACATGGAGCGCAGAGGTTCTTGAAGATCGTGAGAGGTGATGTAAGCAAATTGTTCCAGCTCTTTGTTTTTTTGTTCTAGTTCAGTAGTGTATCGTCTTCTTTCTTGTTCTACTTGTTTTTTCTCAGTAATGTCTCTAACAATAGCCAATGTAAAACGCTCACCTTCAGTTTCTGTATTAATAGCAGACAAGGCTATGTCTACAAAAAACTCACTACCATCTTTACGTTTAGCCATTAGGTCCATATTGCTAGATCCCATTTGGCGAGTTGAAGGTTTTTGTAGATAATCTTTTTTGTGCTGGGTGTGCGTAGTTCGGTATCTGTCTGGTACCAAAAGCTCAATAGGGTTGTTTATTATTTCTGCTTCATTGTATCCAAACAATCTTTCTATTTGTTGATTAACAAATTGGATATTACCATCATTGTCTACTATCATTATTCCATATGGGGCATATTTGGTCAGGCTTCTAAAGCGCTCTTCCGAACGTCTTAGTTGAGCGATCATAGACTTTTGTTGCTGGTTTGTTCTTTCTTTTAGCTGCTCACGCTTATAGAGTAATGTACTTGCCCAAAGAATGATAATGATATAGACAATATTAGTAACACCTAGCAGAATGCCATGACTGTCATTGGTGGTATATAGCCCTAATTGTTCTTGGTATAGTACTGCCCACCCTAATGCTAATTGTGCTATAATAATAGCGGGTATTAAGGATCTTACTAGCCTGCCTGCACTGTTGGAAGAAAACCAAATATGGAAGATGCCATGATTGGGGTTGCGTGCCATGATACCGAGGATCAAAACTAAATAGCTGATAGAGGTAAGTATTGAAATGCCTGTTTGAAAATCAGATCTGGTAGCGAAAAAAGGTATAACTGTACTGGTATAACCAAACAGGGCTAACCATGGTACTATTGCCGCAATAGATGCAATAACTGCAGATAGGCGATTATGTTTCCTCTGTTCGGAAAACGAAAGAGCCAACGATGTGTATATAAGTATACCTGTTATAATAGTGTGGGGTGATGGTCTGCCGGGGTAAAGATTACCCAACGATAGCACCTGCTCTTTGTAAAGGATCAACTCTATGCTGGGAGGCAGGTTGATGATATATTGTGTAGACGTCCATAACGATATTGCTAAACCCAGTGAAGCCAGTGTATAGACAAGAATTTTAACAGGGATAGAATACTTTATGTTTTTGGACCAGGTAATAGTAAGGGGAAGTGCAAACGATAGTAAAATACAAGCTGTTAAAGGGGTCATTACAGGAAAACCAGGTAAGACACGTTTAAAACTCTCTATGTTAAACTGCCACCCAAGTAGTACTATAGCGCAGATGAGTATAACGAACCATCCGGCAATCTTTGATATTAGATGTATTTTTCTTACTCCTAAATTCATTATACGTTACTGTACGTAATATGTAGTGCACATATATATTACAACTGATTTAAGATACACAAAAAACACAAAAGCCAATAAAAGAGGGGGAGCGTAAAAACACCCTCTTTTATTGGCTTTGCAATAATACTATACTACAGCATTGTTGTTGGACATACATAATCTGTAATGTCAAACTTGCCACTCTCTTTTATAGCTTTGAATCCACCTTTTACATCTATAAGGTTTTCATAACCTCTAGCCCTCAATATAGAAGTGAATATCATAGAACGGTAGCCTCCTGCACAGTGTACATAATAGGTTTTGTCTTTATCTACTTCAGACATACGATCGTTAATATAGTCTAGAGGCAGATTCTCAACACCTACTATATGCTCACTAAAAAACTCACTTTCTTTTCTTACATCAAGTACATTGGCTCCATTGCTAATTGCTACAGCAAGGTCATCAGCCGTTACCGATCTAATGCTGTCGCATTCTTTACCTGCTGCTTTCCATGCTTCACATCCTCCTTTTAAGAAGCCAATAGCATTATCATAACCTACACGAGCTAGTCTCGTTACTACTTCTTCTTCTTTTCCATCTTCTGCAACAATAAGTAGCTGTTGTTTAATATCTGGTATCAGTGCACCTACCCAAGGGGCAAAGCCTCCGTTGATACCAATATTGATAGCGTTAGGGATAAAGCCTTGAGCAAATACCTGAGGATCGCGCGTGTCTAATACTATAGCACCTGTTTCATTTGCCGCAGCTTCAAAAGCGTCCGGTGTCATTGCTTGTAGTCCACGTTCTAAGACCGTGTCAATGCTATCATAACCTTCCTTGTTCATCATCACATTGAGTGGGAAGTATTTGGGAGGAGGCATAAGGCCTGTTACTACTTGTTTGATAAACTCTTCCTTAGGCATGTCCTGCAGAGCATAGTTGGTTTCTTTCTGATGTCCTAATGTATCAGTAGTTTCTTTACTCATATTCTTGCCACAAGCACTACCGGCACCATGTGCAGGATAAACGATAATATCGTTAGCAAGAGGCATGATCTTGCTGTGTAATGATTCATATAAAGTACCAGCCAACTCTTCTTGAGTCATATGTGCTGCTTTTTGTGCTAAGTCAGGACGGCCAACATCTCCTATGAATAAAGTATCTCCACTAAATAGAGCTACATCTTTCCCTTGCTCATCACTTAGTAGGTAGCATGTGCTCTCCATAGTATGCCCGGGAGTATGCAATGCCTTGATCTTGATAGCACCTAGTTCGAATACCTGACCATCTGTTGCGATCAATGCATCAAAGTTGGGTTGTGCTGTAGGGCCGTATACAATTTGTCCGCCCGACTTCTTTGCCAAGTCTATATGTCCTGAAACGAAATCAGCATGGAAGTGCGTTTCGAAAACATATTTTATTGTCGCACCATCTTTTTTAGCACGGTCAAGGTAAGGTTGTACTTCTCTCAATGGGTCGATGATAGCTGCTTGCCCATTACTTTCAATATAATAGGCTCCTTGTGCTAAACATCCTGTATAGATCTGTTCTATTTTCATCTTGTATATGTTTTATTCGTTTTAATTTTTACAAATATCTTATCGTTTCGTTGTTCTGTTTGTAACTTATATCACACTCCTATGCTACATAATGATTTCCTTTATAATGATATAGACGCCCATTATTAAGACAAACCAACCAAACCCCTTTTTCAGTTTAGCACCTTCTATCTTTTTGCCCATTTGTATACCTATAAATATACCTATTATAGATATTGCCGTTATGGTGAGTAGGAATACCCAGTCAATAGCAATGTTCCCAATATCTCCTGTAAAGCCTATCAAAGAATTCAAGGCAATGATTGATAAGGATGTGCCAATGGCAGTCTTCATATTAAGACCTACAAAGAATATAAGAGCAGGAATGATCAAAAAACCTCCGCCAGCACCTAGAAATCCAGTAACCAATCCTATGCCAATACCATATAACACAAGCATTCCTATAGATGTCTTATTATCAAAATGTTCCACTGTTTTGCCTCCTTTTATCATTTTAATGGAGGCTAGAAGCATGAGTATGGCAAATAGTACCATTGTAAGTAGGGAACGATTGATGTCAAAACTACCTATAGAGGCAATATGCTCAGGTATAATAGGTATAATGAATTTGCGAGTAAGAAAAACGGTAGTGACAGAGGTTACCCCGAATAATAAAGATGTCTTTATATCAACATAACCTTTATTATAATTTCTCCACGCACCTATGAGGCTTGCACTACCTACAATAAATAGGGAGTAAGAAGTAGCTGTAGTTGGCTCAATACCAAATAGATAGGCCAATAGGGGAACTGTGAGGATGGAGCCACCGCCACCAATTAACCCTAGTGATAAACCTATGAATACCGATGCTATATAACCTATAATTTCCAAGTTGCTATATATTAATGTAAAAATACTTTTAATGTAAGTATCTTAATATGATGAATGTCAGTTTCTATTTTGCAAAAAAAGAGCAATTTTAAAGGATATTAAGCAACAATAGTTACATATAAGAAATATGATGCCAACAGAGTTAAATGATGGATTGACCTTTTCTCCTCAAATGAAGGAGAAGCTTTATGAGTATGGAACAATAAAGACTTATAAGGAAGGTGAAATGATAATGAACGAAGATAGCTATATACATGCTATACCTATAGTGCTGCAAGGTAGTATTAGAGTAATGAGAGCAGATGAAGATGGTAGAGAGCTGTTACTTTATTATATAAAGCCCGGAGAGAGTTGCATCATGTCGTTTTTAGGAGGGATACATCAAGATAAGAGCAAGGTAAAGGCTATTGCAGAAGAAGAAGTTGAAATTCTTTTCATTTCAGTAGAAAAAACACGAGAGCTATTAAAGGATCATACAGAATGGCTGGATTATATATTTAAGCTTTACCATAAAAGATTTGAAGAATTACTATCTGTAGTTAACGCCGTAGCTTTCAAAAAGATAGATGATAGGATATTAGATTTCCTTAAGGAAAAGAAAAAATTATCAAATAGCTCGGAAATACATATTACCCATCAGGAGCTTGCAGATGAGTTAGGAACCGCACGTGTAGTGGTTTCTAGGTTGCTAAAGCAAATGGAGCATGAGGGTTTAGTAACCTTGGGCAGAAATAAAATAGTACTTGTGTAACATTAGTAGCCAAACAAAAATTGTTATCATATCATATTTGCACTAACCAAAAAACTAAACGTTATGAAACTGAATATGGGTTCTGCCGACAGGATAATAAGATTGCTTATTGCCGCACTATTCGTAGTCTTGTATTTTACTGGTACTGTGACGGGTACTTTGGGGATAGTATTACTAGTAGTAGCAGCAATATTTACATTAACCACATTAATGGGTTTTTGTCCGCTATACAGAATATTTGGTATTAGTACATGTAAAGTGAAGGGAAGTTAATGTTGGCATTCTTATCAAAAAACAAACTAGTGCTCATAGGCGTAGTGTTGGGGGCTATTGGGGGTTATTTGTACTACTACTTTGTAGGGTGTGCAAGTGGTACTTGTGCCATAACCTCAAAACCTTTGAACAGTACCGCCTACGGAGCCATGATGGGTGGATTATTTTTTAGCATATTTGATAACAATAAGAAAATAACAAACAATGAGTCAAAGTAATGAACAGCAAATAGCTGTAGTAGATGTACGAACTCCGATGGAATACGCATCAGGACACGTGGTAGGGTCGGTAAATATACCATTGAACGAACTGCCTGAAAGAATGGGTGAGTTGAAGGAGATCAAAACTCCTATCGTATTATGTTGCGCATCTGGTATGCGTAGTGGGCAAGCAACTCAATTTTTAGCACAAAGTGGGTTTGATAACGTAAGTAACGGCGGATCGTGGACAGATGTGCAGTATCAATTAGTAAACAAAGTGAATTAATTAAAAGATGGGATTATTAAGTAGGTTATTTGGACCTAAAGTAGACTTAGGACAATTAATAAAAGACGGAGCTGTGATACTGGACGTGCGCTCGCCAAGAGAGTATGACGGTGGACACATAAAGGGATCAAAGAATATTCCTTTAGACCAGCTAAAAACTAAAATGGGTAATCTGAAAAAAGATACACCGATCATTACTTGTTGTGCATCTGGTATGCGTAGCGCTTCTGCAAAAAGCATGCTTAAAGCAAACGGATTTTCAGAAGTACATAACGGCGGTGGCTGGATGAACCTAACAAAATATACTTAATGGCATATGTAAGAAATATGTTGTTGACCAATTGGCACTTTATGCGCGTATTACGTATTGTAATAGGCGCAGCTTTTGGTATAACAGCGTTTAATAATCACGATGGTTTTATGGCTTTTGCCGCTGCGTTATTCCTTTTTCAAGGGATAACAAATACAGGCTGTTGTGGCGCAGGTAGCTGTGCTACTAGTTATAATCGTCCGTCGGATAGCAACAAAATTGAAGACACAGAATTCGAAGAAATAAAAGCAGAAAATAATGGCAACTAAATCATTTTCAGAGTTGATCAATTCTGATAAGCCTGTTCTAGTTGACTTTTTTGCTGAGTGGTGTGGTCCATGTAAAATGATGCCACCAATACTAAGCGAACTAAAAACTAAGATAGGGGATAAGGCAACTATCATAAAAATAGATGTAGATAGAAATGCTGCCGCAGCCCAAGCTTACAATATCTCAGGTGTACCTACATTAATGCTTTTCAAGAATGGGAAAACATTATGGAGGCAGAGTGGTGTTGTACCTGCAAAAAAATTACAAGAAGTTATAGAGCAACATGCTTAATTTTAGCAACAAAGAACAATATATGACTAAATATATCTCAAGAGTTTTTATTCCCTTATTAGCTATTCTACTATCTACCAGTGCCTGCCAATCTCAAAGTGGTAACGGGAAGACGGTATTAAGTCCTGCCGAATTTTTACAACAGCTGGAGAAGAAAACAGATGCTACCTTGCTTGATGTACGCACACCAGGTGAGTATGCTGAAGGTTTTATTGCTGGTGCTAAGAATGTGAATTGGAATGGTAATGATTTTGAGCAACAAGCAGCAAAGCTAGACAAAACAAGACCGGTATTTGTGTATTGCCTGGCAGGAGGTCGTAGTGGTGCAGCAGCTAATAAACTTAAAAGTATGGGTTTTAAAGAGGTGTATGATCTGAATGGAGGTATGATGAACTGGAAGAGATCTAATATGCCAGTAGCCAATGCTAGTACTAAAGCTAAAGCACCAAGCATGAGTATGGCTCAATATAAAAGTGAGCTAAATGACAGTAGATTGGTCTTAGTAGATTTTTATGCTCCTTGGTGCGGACCATGTAAGAAAATGGCACCGTTCCTAAAGGATATAGCTAAAGAGCAGGAAAAAGTGGTAAAACTGGTAAAGGTAAATGCCGATGATAATGAAGCATTGTCAACCCAGCTGGAAGTGACAGCTCTGCCTACTTTGCTACTATATAAGAATGGGAAAGTGGTATGGAGAAATGTTGGATATATAGGTAAGGAGCAATTGTTAGAAAAAATTAGTAATTTTAAATAGATTCGAAATGTTGAATCGTTTACCTATTATGGAAAGTCCTCCGTTTTTACGTGAGGGCTTTTTTGTTTTTAGTTAAGTGTATAAATACCATATTTTAAGGCAAACAGCACTAGGCCTGTCTTTGAGCGGATGTCAAACTTGTCGAACAGAGATTCTCTATAACCATCTACAGTTCTTCTACTTACACCCATATTGTCTGCTATTTGCTCGTAGGTAGGCTCTTCGGGTGCACACACCTGTAGTAAAAATTCCTTTTCCCTATCAGTTACTTGCTCCAACACTTTTTCTGTGGCTGTTTTTGCTGTGCTATTAGAGGTTAATGCTTTTGTGAGCATCTCGTTATGGTAATATCCTGTATTGATAATATCGTCGATAGCTATCTTTAAAATATTGGCTTTGCTGCTTTTGGGTAAGTAGCCTTTTATCCCTTTTCTGAAAAGGTCAATAATATCTTTTTCATTTGTTTCCAGAGTAAGTAATAGTACAGGGTAAGTGATCCCTTTTTGTTGTAGCGCTATTAAGGTCTCTCTGCCATCCATAACAGGCATGGTAAGGTCCATGATGATCAAGTCTACATGAGGCTTGATATCAATATGATCTAATAGCTCTTGCCCGTTATCGTACTCCCCAGTTATCACATAGTTGCCCATGCGCTCTATCAGCACTTTCAAACCGTTGCGTACTACGGGGTGGTCGTCTACTAATATAATAGATGCTGGTTGCTGAGACATGATTGCTAACTATTATTGTTTTTAGAATTGGGATAACGTAAATATACTGCCTTTGCCTTTATTGCTCTCAATTTCTAGCTTGAAGTTTGCCAATTCTGCTCGCTTATTCATATTAGTAAACCCAGAACCTCTTCCTTTCTTATTGATCTCTTCCAAATCAAAACCTATACCATCGTCTTTTATTGTAATGACCAATGGATTGATTGATCGGATTATGATGGTGATATTCTTTGCTCCTGCATGTTTCATAGCATTATTCACTATCTCCTGAAATATACGGAAGAGCATAATGCGTTTATCTTTATTAATATCGGGTTCTGTGTTAGGCTTGTCCCAGTTAAACCTTAGTCTTTTTAAGCTACTCAGGCGATTAACTTCCTTATCTATTAGTGCTATAAAACCTGATTGTGCTATATGGTCGGTATTTAGGCTATGGCTTAACAGTCTTACTTGTTCTATTGTATCATTTAGTGTGCTATCTGCCGGGGCTAATTTGTCAGCTAATTCCTGATCGTCAAAAGATTCTTGCTCTAACTGTATCCTTATAAGTGTGAGCAGCTGGCCAATATTGTCATGCAGTTCTCTGGCTACATTCGAGAGCGTTTCTTCCTGTACCTCATTTTCTACAACCCTTAGCTCTTTTTCGTAGTCTAATTGCATTTGGGTCATTTTTACTTCTTGCTGCACATGCTTTTTGTTAGCTATTATCATAGTAATGATAACGCCTGCAATAAGTAATAATATCACAAATGTGATAACAACTATGGTAAGTACAATGTCGTTAGTCTGCATGCTTGGCTAAGATATTCTTTTTAGCACCCTTGCCCAACAAGAAAAAACTCACCGCTAAAAATAGATAACGTAACATACCAAGCCCAATGTTGATGTTGAAGAGTGTTCTTGCTAGTTCCATGTCATTAGCAAAGAGGTATAGCTCAAAACCTTTGTAGGGTATCATGCATCCAAAATATAGAAGTGCCGATAAGGCGATCCAGAACACAGGTTGCGCCACTAGTTTTTTGCCATTGAAAATACCGCTATTAAACAGTAGGAGTAGGTAGATGATAAGCACCGTTATACAATAGTATAAGAAATATAAATTGGCTGGTACATGTATACCTTTCTGATAAACATTAAGCAACCAAACTAAGGCGCTACTTGACAGGAGTAGGAGTGCTAATAGTTTGAGTTTTTTGCTAGTATAAAGTAGCAGAGCTGGTGTGCAAACAAGCCATATTTCTATTAGTAGATAACTGTTAAAGAACCAGATATTATGTTGGCTTAACACAAGTCCTATATAAGCTCCTGCAATTTCAGCCATGAGCGCAATCCAAACTTGAAAGTATAAGACTCGATAAGGAGAAGAAAGGTGCTTGAAATGATAAGCTCCTATGATTATCCCTAGAATTTTTGCTGAAAAAATAATGAAAAAGAAAAGTTGCATATACCCTCTAATGCTGTGAAATTAGAAAAAGCATATGCAACTTTAAAGAAGTATTTGATATTAACTTAAAGGTTTTAAATAACCATGGCAAATCGGTGGACACTGAGTTGCAAAGTCTGCACCCTTATAGTGGAAAATAGAGATATAGTCTTCATTATTAAGCATTTTACCACCCGTAGAGTCCGATAAGTATAAAACTAAACCATGTGGCCATAGAACGGCTTCCGTACCAGGTATTACTTCTGTGTAAGAGCAAGCGCCAAAATTAATAAAAGCACCTACTGGGCTACCGTTGTCTAAATACATTCGTTCTATTTCAATCTCCCAAGGTAGCACTAGGTTTCTTACATATTTTTCCAAGCCGCCATCTGCCAGTCGTTCCAATACTTCACTATTAGGAGCTTTGTAGTAGAATCTGTCGAAATACTCTGTGCCCAATAGTGTTTTGTCAGGAGTAGGGGCAAATACTCCTTGTCTGATCTCATACCACGCTTCATTAGTAGTGTTGAGCGGGTAAAATTGATGATCTAGTTTCATAATGGGAGGATCCATCGTACATATTTGCAAACGCAAGTACAGTTCGTTGGTTCCAATGTCGAAGCAATGAACAAAACGTAAGGCTACATCACTTGCAGGCACAGCATACATAGTTGTGAATTGGCTTACGGCATTACTAAGGTCATCCCATAGCACATTGAAGTCCTTTCCTTCAAATGGTAGCGCATCGGCTGATTTAAAATAGTGCATGTCGAAATGAAGACGACCTTGCTCATATTCGTTTAAGGTGATAACCTCTGAGGAGTTCCCTCCAGTAATAGGTGAGATTTTAACAGGCATATTTGAATGTTTTACGCGAATTTATAAATAACAAAAATAATATATAAAGGAATGGGGGTAAAAATACCCCCTCGATTACTGTTTTTATGCACATGTATTTTGGGCAGCTTTTGAGCTAAACTTGTTCTACAATAATATCTAACAATTCAACAGACATTTAAGATGTATACAATTGCCCTAAATTATATTGACTTAATGAATGAAAAGCAATTTCAAAAGCAAATACAGCATCTGTTCATTTGCAATGCCCTAAAGAAGAGTTACATGCCCGTCATTAAGAAGAAATGCGATTATCAAGCTCAAAGAGCGCTTGTAGAAGAAGGCTTGATGTGCTGTTATGATTTAAAGATGATTGGCGCTTGCAGATAAAAAGGGCTTAGAACACATCTGTATATAACTGTAGCAATAGGCTACTTTATTTAATGATAAAGTAACCTATTGCTAGCCAAACTAAACCTTTGACTAAAAAGAAAAGGAATCCCCCTATCCCAATTCTTTTTAGCCATTTCATGGTTTTAGATTTCTTCATAGCGATGGCTTCCATTAGTTAGCAATGATTTTATAGGTTTTAAAATCGCTGCTCATAGGGGCTGGTTTCCCTTCCGCTTTAGCTTTTGCCAAATCGGCAAAGCCTCTTTTATGACCTTCGATAAAAGCTTCAGACTTCGTCCAATCTTTAAATGCATCTTCTGTCTCCCAGTAGCTAACAATAAGATATTTATCTTCTTGGTCATTAGGGCGAAGCACATGCATCTCTTTAAACCCTGGCATTTTATCTATTGCTCCTGCTCTGGTAGCAAATAGTTCTTCAAATCGTGGTCTGTAATCATCGTTACAGCTGATATAGTTAATGGCTACAAAATTCTTGCTCATAATTAATAGTTATGAGTACAAATGTAGGTTTGTCACCAAACTGTCAGCATAAGAATCGGGAAAACTACTTACAGAATCGGGAAATGTATTATCCCTCTATATGAATAGAGATAACGATCATTCTGGTTGATAGTCCGTTAACGGCATTACTCAATGGTATGCGCGGGTCTTTAAATAAGGCATTGCCCAACCCTTGGCTCAACTTGATCTCAGGAGAGAAAATGAAGTTAGGGTAGTAGAACTCAAAACCTGCACCTAGCTCATACCCATAGTCAAAGGCAGAGACTTTTAGTATCTCGTCTTTTTTACGAGAGCGAGCATTGGCCGCCAAGTCGAAGTCGAACTTAACGCCAGCTAAGCCATAAAAACGAAAGTTGTTAATGCGGTCGCTTTTGAACTTTAGCTGAAAAGGTAGGTGTAAGTATATAGACTCAATAGATTTTGAAGAAGAGCTGTCAGAACCGTCGAAACCTCTCATGTTTACGGTCATTGGCTTTTCGGCAAAAATAAGTGTGGGGTTAAAACGGGCATCTATAAAGCTGGTTAACCTAAGGTTTCCCATCAAACCAAGGTTGAAACCCGGACCAAAACCAGGTTGTATGGATTTGAAAGTGTCTTCATTAGTGAACGATTCACTATACTTTATTTTATAAGTAGAGAAGTTGGTACCAAAGGTGATACCAAAGTAATAGGCTTTTTGATCATGTTCGGGCATGTTTAGAATAGTCTGTCCACTAGCCGACTGCAGGCCTATAATGCTAACTAGAAAAAGTATAACTAAGCGTAAACGCATGAATGATTATTGGTTACTATAACGTACTATACGAAGATACAGTATGTACAATAATAATAAAGTATCCTGTAACGACTAAATTTATACGGGTAATCCTTCATTTTTTCTCAAATCGGCTAAATAATCGATGCCGCAAGCCAGCTTTTTGGCCGTAGGAGACTTGAGGTCTATCATACGCCAAAAAGGAGCTACTTGGCTCAAGGGTTGCCCGTTTTGTAATTGTTCAAAAGCATTTTCGGCCACTATTCTCAAGCAGATGCCCGATACTACAGGGCAGGCATATTCCGACCCATACTCTGCTGCAAGGTCACTACGCATTTGTTTGATGTTGGTCTGTGTCCCCTCAGGTATATCGCGTACGTAGCTATCTACTATAATTGGTGTGGGTATGAGCAAAGAATGACCAGCAGGAATATCAGCAAAGTCTTTATCGTTTACTGTTATTTTATGCTCTGCGCCGGGCTTCATCTTCTCAGCCCATGTTTTCTTTTTGCTAGCCATAGCATTATTTCGTAGCTGTATATAGTGTTGTTATGCCAAATGTAAGCGGCCTAGCTTTTACATCTTTATACCCACAACGTTCAAGTATTTGGCAGAAGTCTTTGCCTTCAGGGAAGGCCATAGCCGACTCGTGCAGGTAACTATACGCAGAGCTATGCTTGGAAACTATCTTACCAAACATAGGTAGCAGATATTTGAAATAGAAATGATACCCTTGTTTTATAGGAAATGTTTTAGGGCGGGAAAACTCCAGAATAGCCACTTTACCTCCGGTACGCATCACACGGTTCATATCCTTTAAGCCTGCTTCCAAGTTTTCAAAGTTGCGCACACCGTAAGCGCAGGTTATTGCGTCGAAGCTGTTGTCTTCAAAGGGTAGGTGTTCGCTATCGCCCAGTCTTAATGAGATAAGTTGGTCTAAATGTTGTTCTACGAGTTTCTTTCTTCCTACTTCCAACATTTGCTCGGCAATGTCCACGCCTATTATGCTATCGGGGTTTAGGCGAGCAGCAGCAATGGCAAGGTCGCCTGTGCCAGTAGCTACATCCAGTATGTTTTGGGGGTTCACTTCTTGTATTGCAGCAATGGCTTTTTTGCGCCATCCCTTATCAATACCCATAGACAAAGTATGATTCAGAAAGTCGTACTTTCCCGCAATGTTGTTAAACATGTCGGCAACTTGATCTTTCTTGCTTAATTTTGAATCAGCATTAGGCAATACGTTTGCGGACGTATTGGTATGATTTTCAGTCTGCATCGGCACAAAAGTACGGTAACATCAGTTAATGGATATACAATCGGCAAAATATTTAATAAGTAGCCCCAAAGTGGAGAGCTGCCCCGAGCCTGATAGGGCAGAGTATGCATTCATCGGTAGGTCAAACGTTGGTAAGTCTTCTCTTATCAATATGCTCACCAACCATAGCAAATTGGCTAAAACCTCTTCCAGCCCGGGTAAGACACAGATGATCAACCACTTTTTGGTGAATGATAATTGGTATCTGGTAGACCTGCCGGGTTATGGCTATGCAAAAGTGTCGCAAAAGCATCGTGCGTCTTTTCAGAAAATGATCGCTAATTATTTGCAACAGCGTACTAATCTAATGACGCTATTTGTACTCATAGATAGTCGTCATAAACCGCAGAAGATAGACTTGGAGTTTTTGGCACAGTTAGGAGAGTGGCAGGTGCCGTTCAATATCATTTTTACAAAAGCTGATAAAAGCACGCAAAGGGAAACTGCTAAAAATGTAAAGCATTTCATTGAAACAATGCGTAAAGACTGGGAGTTTATACCACGTAGCTTTGTAAGTAGTGCCGTAAAGTTTACAGGACGGAAAGAGATATTGGCTTATATAGGGGAGCTTAATGAGATCTACGATAAGGAGGTAAAAGGCAAAGAATAATGCCGAGCTGCCAATCCAAAAACAGCCCGACATTTAATCATAACCAGAAACTATTGTTTACATCCACTTTGAAGCAAAACGGTTGAACTCGTGCCTCAATTCGTTGATGGTCTTTTCTTCAGAAATATATTGTTCTCTCAGGTTCTCGTGCTGAGTAATTAATTCTTTATCAATGTGGGCAGCATTTTCTTTGGCTTGCAGGCTTACCTTTTGTAAGTTTTCATTGATATTGTGGCGTAGTGTATCCACATTAGCAATTTGTATTTTTATTTGGTTCTCAAAATGCTCTGCGTTAAGTGCCACCTCATCAGCAGTGTTCTTGCCAGCTACTTCTGTCAGCCTACCTTTTAGTATGCCTAGTTCGGTTTTGTAAAAATCTAGTGCGCGCAACCAGTCGTTGTGCTCATTGTCTAGGTGAGATATACTTGTTTTACTCATGATTGTAATTGTTTATACAGTAAAAGTAGACTACTGTATAAGACAATAAAATGAGCAATGTCAGTAAATAAGATGATTGTTGGCAGCTATTACTTAGCGTATGGCAGTATTTCTTCCAAGTACTTTCTGTCATTACTTAATCGAGGTACTTTGTGTTGCCCGCCAAGCTTACCTTTAGCTTTTAGCCACTCGTTGAATCCGTTTTTAGGCATCACGTGTACTATTGGCATACGTAGGGCTATGTCTTTGTAACGCTTTGCCTCGTAGTCAGAGTTTATTTTCTGTAGCTCTTCATCCATAATAGCTGTAAACTCTTCTATAGGGCAGGGTATGTGGTCAAATTCTATGATCCATTCATGTGCACCATTAGTCTCGCCCGTCATGTATACCGGAGCAGCAGTATAATCGTTCACGATTGCACCCGTTTTTTTACAAGCTCTAGCTATAGCTTCGTCACTATTATCAACAATCACCTCTTCCCCAAAGGCATTAATGAAGTGTTTAAGCCTTCCTGATACCTTTATTCTATATGGTGCTTTTGAGGTGAACTGTATGGTGTCACCTACTAAATATCGCCATAAACCATTGTTGGTATTTAGTATCAGTGCGTAGTTCTTATTCAGTTCTACGTCTTTTAGGGTCAATGTTTCAGGGTTTTCTTTGCCATACTCTTCCATTGGCATAAACTCGTAATAGATGCCATGGTTGAGCATAAGAAGCATACCTTCTGCATTAAGGTTGTCTTGTGCTGCAAAAAAGCCTTCCGATGCATTGTAGGTCTCCCAATAATGCATTTTAGGTGAAGGGATCAGTTGCTCAAATTGTTTGCGGTAGGGCTTGAAACTAACGCCCCCGTGGATGTATAGCTCTAAATTGGGCCATACTTCGTGTATGTGGCTTGCGCCTGATATTTCTAATATTCGTTTTAAGAGTACTATGGTCCAAGTAGGAACGCCAGCTATATAGGTGACGTTTTCTTGAATAGTTGTTTCCGCCATCTTCTCAATCTTCTCTTCCCATTCCGACATAAGTGCTATAGATAGATCTGGTGTGCGGATAACTTGCCCGTAAAAAGGCATGTTTTGTAGCATAACGGCAGATAGGTCACCAAAGAACGAGTCTGCGTTTAGCTGGTTGATCTGGTGGCTACCGCCTATCACTAAGCATTTCCCTGATATGATATTGGTCTGGGGGAACTCTTTTAAGTACATCGCCAAGGTATCTTTACCACACTTAAAATGGTTGTCGTCCAAAGATTCCTTACTTATGGGGATGAATTTACTCTTGTCGCTCGTTGTTCCGCTAGACTTGGCAAACCAGTTTATAGGTGAAGGCCAAAGGAGATTTTGCTCCCCAGCCATAATGCGCTCTATATATGGTTTTAGTGTATCATAGTCATTTATAGGTACTTGACTCTTAAATTCAGCTACACTGTTTATCTTGTCAAAACCGTATTTCTTACCATATTCGGTAAACTGTGCAGAACCAATAAGCTTATTGAATACCTGTTTTTGAGTATCTATAGGGTTGTGCATGAAGTTATCTATCGCGTTATTACGCAACTTCAAATATCCCTTCAGTGCCGGACTAATAATACTCATTTAATAAACTAGGTATAACTGCAAAATTATAGCGTTTTACTACACATGCAACGCTATAACGATATAAATATTTATGGTATTTAACTAGTTAGGGGGTTATAATCCTTACGCTTCAACTCAAAGTGTTGACCAAGATACAATTTTCTAACTTGTTCATCGGCAGCTAGTTCTTCTGCCACGCCTGCTTTTAATAAATTACCCTCAAATAAGAGGTAAGCGCGGTCTGTGATAGATAAGGTCTCTTGCACATTGTGGTCGGTAATAAGTATGCCAATATTTTTAAATTTTAGTTTGGCAACAATGCCTTGTATATCTTCTACAGCTATGGGGTCAATACCGGCAAAAGGCTCATCTAATAGTATGAATTTAGGGTCTACAGCTAATGCTCTGGCTATTTCTGTACGTCTACGCTCACCTCCACTCAGTACATCTCCGGGGCTTTTTCGCACATGGGTAAGTCTAAATTCCTCCAACAGCGACTCTAATTTAGCTTTTTGTTCTGCTTTGCTCAGCTTTGTCATTTCCAAAACGGCCAAAATATTATCTTCCACAGATAGCTTGCGGAATACCGATGCTTCTTGCGGCAGGTAGCCTATGCCCATTTGAGCACGCTTATACATAGGTATCTTGGTAATATCCTCATTGTTAAGGTACACACTACCTTCGTCGGGCGTTACCAAACCTACAACCATATAGAACGAGGTGGTTTTTCCAGCGCCGTTAGGGCCTAGCAAACCAACGATCTCTCCTTGGTTCACTTCAAAAGAAACTTTATTTACTACAGTACGCCCACGATACCTTTTCACTAGGCCTTCAGTATGTATTCTCATTTTTTGACTAGACAAATGCGCTCGTTTTGAACAAAAATAGGAAACCGATGTAAGATTAATGCATAAATGGAACGTCTACATGTAAATTCTATTGTACTTATACTTTAAAAGAATCATTTAATAGCTACTTTTGCATCCTATTATGAAAGTAACAGAACTCTTGGCCAGTGCCAAATCGCCAATTATCTCTCTAGAGATACTGCCACCTACTAAGGGAAATAGTATTGACTCTATATATAAAAGCCTTAATCCATTAATGGAGTTCAAGCCTTCTTTTGTGAATGTGACCTATCACCGAGCAGAGCAGGTATACAAAAAAAGGAAAGATGGCAGTTATGAGTATGTGGAGATACGTAAGCGTCCAGGCTCAGTAGGTATTTGTGCTGCTTTGATGAATAAATACAAGGTAGAAGCGATACCGCATCTTATTTGTGGTGGTTTTAGTAAGGTAGAAACTGAAAATGCATTGATAGACCTACACTTTTTAGGTGTAAGAAATGTATTGGCATTAAGAGGTGATGCGGCTGCTAATGAGAAGTTCTTTACACCCAACCCAAGAGGTCATAGATATGCCGATGAGTTGGTAAAACAAATAGTAGACCTTAATAAAGGGCAGTACCTTGAAGATGATATTATAGATGGTGGTGCTACCGATTTTTGCATAGGTGTGGCAGGGTATCCTGAAAAGCACATGGAAGCTCCGAACCTAGATACAGATATCATATACCTGAAAAAGAAAATAGAACTAGGTGGAGACTATGTAACCACACAGATGTTCTTTAATAATAAGCACTATTACAATTATGTAAACAAGTGTAAGGAGTATGATATTAACGTGCCTATTATACCAGGCTTAAAACCCATTACCAGCCAGCGTCAATTAACCGTTGTTCCAAGTATTTTCAATACAGAAATACCTGTAGATCTATACAACGAAATGATGAAGTCTACAGCTAAAGATGCTTGCGATAAGGTAGGTGAAGATTGGTTATATGAGCAATGTAAAGACTTATTGAAGAACAATGTTCCTATGCTCCACTTCTACACATTGGGCAAGCCAATGGTGGTGTATAATGTATTGAAGCGGTTATTCTAATTATTTAGCTGTAGTAATAGCACCATAGTCCTTGAGGATGCCTTTCAATATATCCTCACGTATAGCGGTGTACTTAGCATAATCTATATCGTTGCTAGACGGTAGGGAGAAATTGAGTGCAAAGAAGTAGGGGTATTTACGAATATCGCTCTTGTTCATAGATTTTTCGTGTTCTTCCATTTTGGCTATACGTTCTATAAAACCTACGATCCATATTGTTTCTTTTTCAGCGCCATTTGGTGCGCCCCATCCAGTTTTGTAGTATAGGTTATAATTGTCTTTCTGTTCTCTTAGCATCATGCTGCGCACTATACGTTGGCTACGCTCTGAAAATGGGAGCTCATTAAAATATAGTTTTTTAAGAAAGCCTACTTGCTCATCGGCAGATATCTGCAAGCTGTCATTAAGCCAAAACTCATCAATAGCACCACCAGCATTTCTATTACCATAGTTTGCCGTGTCTAAAAAGTGCTGCATGTAGTCAAAACCTATGCGGCGCGCCATTTCCTGATAATAAGGAACAGAACTAACGGTAAAAGCTTCACGCATGGTCAAGTCCTTATCCCATTCAGGTCGTCTGTTTACACTATCCCATACAATTAAAAATTGCTCATCCGGCGCTTTGGGTATTTCTAAAGCTACGAGAGAGTTGAATATTTTAAATGTTGAAGCAGGTGTAAAACGGGTAATGGTACGCTCTTTGTTGTAATAATGCACGGTTTCGTGATTATGGTCTCGCATAATAAAACACCCATCTTCAATACCTTTTTCTGTAAAAAAAGTTGCCCATTCTTCATGCTCATGGATACGAGTATCCTTACAGGCAGTGATGAGTAGAACAGAAAGTATGGAGATGTATAAGCGAATGCGCATAGCCGTTTTATTTTAGCGCAAAGGTAATAAGTAGATAAATAGGATGCTAAAAAGGTAGCAGATAGGGTAGAATTATTTCGTCAGTGGCAAAAGGAAATAATATATATATTGCATACTGGTAAACAAGGTATTGTACAAGAGAATTATTATGAGTATGAATTGTGATAAGGATAATAGCCTGCAACATGAAAAGTTAGCAGCTTTTATTTTGGAAAAGGAGTTTGGTCATGGTGCAAAAATAGGTGCTGATAGTGGTAAGTGCATGGCTGTGGTTTTAGAACATAACCCTCAATTGCGTTTTATAGGTATGGATATGTGGGATGGAGAGCATGGCGTAGACTTTGAAAGAGAGTGTAGGGAAAGATGTGCTCCTTATAAAGAAAGGGTGCTTCTGTTAAAAGGAGATGCCGCAACAATAGCTAAAGGCTTTGCCTCTAAAATATTTGATTTTGCTTTTTACGGTTATGCTCTGGATAGAAAAGGTGAGCTAGACTATCACGAAAAAGTGCTGAAACTTTGGATGCATAAAATAAAGTCAGGTGGTTACCTTATTGGGCAAGAGCTAGACAAGGGCGATATGAAAACAGTATTAGCTAAGCTCGGCTACGAGAATATTGCTCCCTTGGAAGTATTAGATAACACCCATACAGGCTTGCATTATATAAGATTAAACTAGTCGAAAGACTGGTTGCTAGACGCAGATATTTTCACTAAACGTTCATATTCAACCGAGGTAAGGTCGTTGAAAAAGAAGTTGATCGGATTTATCTTTTTTCCGTTTTTAATTACCTCATAGTGTAGGTGTGGTCCTGTGCTTTTGCCACTACTGCCTACCCATCCTATTATTTGTCCGCGACGTACTCTTGTACCATCTCTTACTTTTATTTTTACCATATGTGCATACAGAGTTTTATAACCGTAGCCATGGTTGATGATCACATGCCTACCATACCCACTATGGTCATACACAGCTTCTTCTACTAAGCCGTTACCAGTAGCGTATATAGGTGTACCCGACGCAGCAGTAAAATCTAAGCCGGTATGGAGTTTCGGTGTTTTGTATATAGGGTCAATACGATAACCAAAACCAGAGGCAACTCTTTTGAGGTTTCTGTTAGAGACAGGTTGTATCGCAGGGATCGATTTCAGCATGTTCTCTTTAGCCTGTACCATTTTTTCTAAAGTGTCGTAAGAGCTTTTCTGAATTTTGACGCGATTGCGAAGCGCGTCTACTCCATGTTGTATAGTCTCTATTAGTTTGTCGGAATTGATGTAGGCGTATTGAGAAGGGTCTATAGCCGAGTATTGTTTGCCTATACGTATACTATCAGGTATTGGTTCCGACTCAAAAACTGTTCGGTAGATATCATTATCCCTATACTCCAAATCATGCAGCTCCTTATCCATATCGTTAAGCTGATTTTGAAGTCCTATGTATTCTTCCTTTAGTTGTTCTATTTCTGTAATTAACTCTTTCTCGTTAGGGGAGGGGAAGAATTTGTAGGCTATACTAACTATAATGAGCGCCGATACAATAGAAGCAGAAAGAAAGCCAATAATCCTAAAAAGACGAACATGCCATGCAACTTCCAGTTTCTCAAAACGATGAGTATCTGTATTGTAGTAATATTTTCTTATTCGCTTCAATTAGGTTATTTGACGGGTAAAAGTAGCTTATTGAAAGCAAAAAGTAGTAATAATGAAGCGTTAAAAACGGTAAAAGAATACGGGCCCTCGGTTAAGAAGACCCGCACCGCTTTCGTAAGGGGGTAAAGGGAATATTAACTACCAAATACAAATGTACAGGAGCTATACTCCCAAGACCATACCCAAATAAGGGTAAAAAAACTAAGTGCCAGTACGGATAAGGGTTCTGTTATATCAATCTTAATTGTAATGGAAGAATGATGGTGCTGTGATGATACGTTGAGCTATTTTCTTCATATTTGTATTATACAATAAGCATTTAAGAGGAATATGATAGGTGGAATAGAAAAGAATCATGGCATAGGGAAATGGCTGGTAGTGATATTGTTGTTACATCTTACATATGTAGCAAGTGCACAAGTTGATTTTCAGAAGCCAGACTATGAGGCAATAAAAGAGATAGTTAGGGATACATCTTCTTATTATCACTATCCTCATCTATTTGCTTTATATCAAGCAGGTGATGAGCAGCTGGATCTAAAAGCATACCGTATGCTCTACTATGGGCATTTATACGAGCGCACCTATGTGTCTCAATCTTATAGTGACTATGTAAGTGCAAGGCTGGAATTGTATGCACTATCTAAGAAAAAGAATTTGAAGGGTAAGAAGCTGGAACGGGTGATAGAGCTTACAAAAGACAATCTTAAATCCAATCCTTTTAGTATCTCCAATTTAGTGATACTGAATATTATGCTGGAAAAGATGGGCAAGAAGAATGAAGCAAAGAAGTATCTCACTATGGCTACTGGTATCAGAGATGCTATTATGTCTACAGGAGATGGTAGGTCAGATACGACCGCTTATCATATATCAAACATTGAGCATGAGTACGATATGCTATGGGTGTTGGATCTGGAGTTTACGGGAGAGCGAAAGTTGACCAGTAATAACTGTGATTATACTAAAGTGAAACAAAACGAAGAAGGCATAGAAGGCGTTTATTTTAATGTGCAGCGCATTTATAGTAATAAAGAAGACTAGTGTTACATACCTTCCGTGGTCACACATATCATAAATTGTGTTGGGAAAGCTTTAACAAATGGTCTGTATGCGGAAACAGCCTTCATTTTGTTATATTTGCCAACTTCATAATCTTACTGCAATACACATGCGTAGTATTTTCGTAAAAGAAATTAATTCCTTTTTTAGTTCCATAGTTGGCTATGTGGCTGTACTAGTTTTTCTAGTGGCTTGCGGCTTGTTTCTATGGGTGTTTGAGGATAGTAGCGTATTAGCTTATGGCTATGCGTCTTTAGATCGTTTTTTTGAACTGGCACCATGGTTGTTGATGTTGCTGATACCGGCAATAACTATGCGCTCTTTTGCTGATGAGTTTCGTGCAGGTACTATAGAGTGGTTGTCTACAAAACCACTTACGGCTATGGATATTATTCTAGGCAAATACTTTGCGTCTTTAGCATTAGTGGTTTTTGCTCTGCTGCCTACATTTATATATGTAGTGACTATTGATAGTCTATCTCTTGTAGAGGGTAATGTTGATTATGGTGCTATTGCAGGTTCCTACATTGGATTGTTATTCTTAGCTGCAGGTTTTACAGCTATTGGTGTTTTTTGTTCTTCACTTACTAATAATCAGATAGTAGGTTTCTTAGTAGCCTTACTATCATGCTTTATTCTATATAGTGGTTTTGATTCTTTGAGTCGTATACCTGCATTTGCAGAGGGTATAGATTACTATTTGGGAATGATAGGTATGGCCTTTCATTACAACAGTATTAGTAGAGGATTGATAGATAGTAGAGATGTGCTTTACTTCTTATCTGTTATAATATTATTCATGTCACTAACAAGACTGTCTCTTAACAGTCGTACTTGGGATACAGCAACCGAAAGTTGATACATTAATTATGGCTACGAACGTATCTAAAAAAAGAAAACAACAGAAAGCACAGGCCATAACGCGTGTGCTCATCGTTGCTGCCATTCTTGTATGTGTGAACATGTTGGCGGCACGCTTTCATTACGGTTTAGACCTTACTAAAGAAAAGCGTTTTACATTATCTGATCCTACAAAGAAGCTACTTCGCAATATGGAGGATGTAGCTGTGATAGATGTATATCTCGAGGGTAAGTTTCCCGCAGGTTTTCAAAGGCTGCAAGAAGCTACCAGAGAGCGTCTACAGTCTTTTAGAGATGTGGCAGGAGGTAAGGTGGTGTTTCGTTTCTCTAATCCTTTTGAAGGTAAAAGTGAAGATGAAAAAGGAGCAGTTTACCAACAGTTTGCTGAAAAAGGAATTGCACCTATCAACTTAAGGATGCAAGGAGAGGATGAAGGCTACTCTGAGAAATTTGTATTCCCGTATGCGCTAGTACGCTACAATGGAAATGAAATGGCTGTAAGGCTATTGGAGAATAAACTAGGCCAGGGGCCCAGAGAAAACCTGAACTATTCTGAATCATTATTAGAATACAAATTTGCCAATGCTATTAATAAGCTTACCCTACCTGCTAAAACAGAGATAGCTTATGTGATGGGTAATGGAGAGATGCTTGGGGCAAATACTTATGATCTACTCACTACTCTAGAAAAACAATATAAGGTCGATACTATAGACCTTACTAACAGTATTTATATCTCGCCAATATACAAGGCTATTATCATCAACAATCCTAGTGTTGCATTTGACGATAAAGCTAAGTTCAAGATAGATCAGTATGTTATGTCAGGTGGTAGCGTGCTTTGGGCTGTAGACCAGCTCAACACACCTATGGATAGCCTGATGAGAACTCAGCAGTTCATTGCTTTGGATAAAGGGCTAAACCTGAACGATATGCTGTTTAAGTATGGTGTTCGTATTAATCCTGATCTGATCGAAGATATTATCTGTTTGCCTATTCCTATTACGGTAGGTATGCAAGGCGACAGACCGCAAATAGAGTTGCGCAATTGGATATACTTCCCTGTGTTCAATCCTGCATCTTCTCACCCTATTGTGAATAATATGAACTTCATCATGGGGCAGTTTGTAAACAGTATTGATACAGTAAGTAATCCTGATATTAAGAAGACCATCCTTTTGGCTTCGTCTAAAAACAGTCGTACTGCGGCAGCGCCTACACGTGTTAGTTTAAGCATGTTGAAGTACCCTGTTAACCCGAGAGATTTTAGAAAGAAAAACATACCAACAGCAGTATTGTTAGAGGGTAAGTTTACCTCCGTCTTTAAAAATAGAATGCACCCTAACTTCTTACAGGTATTAAAAGATTCATTAAACAGAGAATTTAAAGAAGCTACAGACAGCTCTGCTAAAATGATCGTAATAGCGGATGGAGATGTAATGCTTAACGACTTCTCTAGCAAGAATGGACCAATGGAGATGGGGTATTGGCAGTTTACACAACAACGTTTTGCCAATAAAGATTTTATACTCAATTGTATCGAGTACTTAACAGATAATAGCGGCTTGCTTGCAGCAAGGTCTAAAAATACAAGGCTACGTTTATTAGACCCGGAAAGAACCAAGAAAGAAGAAACCAAATGGCGAATGATAAATATTGGTGTGCCATTGGTTTTTGTTTTGATCTTTGCTTCGGTCTACTTATTCTTCCGTAAACGTAAGTATGAGTCGCCAATAACTAAAAAATAATAGGAAATGCGTAAGACGATTTTGTACCTAGTAGTACTAGGTGTGTTGGGATTTGGAGTATATTTCTTCTTGTTTAAAAACCATGATGCTTTCAGTATTAATGAAGCAGGTTTTAATATAAAAGACACGGGTAATATCGGTAAGATTTTCATGGTTAATAAGCGTGGAGATGCAATAACGCTTACCAGGACCGAGCATGGCTGGAAGGTGAATGACCACGTAGCAATTACCAGAGCTATAAATAACTTGCTGCTAACGATGAGCAAGCAACAAGTCATGTATCCCGTACCTCAAAATATGCATAACTCAGCTATTACAACATTGGCTACCAATGGTATAAAAGTAGAGCTATATGGTAGAGGTGGAACTAAGTTGAAAGTCTTCCATGTAGGAGGTCAGGTAAAGGATAGTAAAGGTTCTTTTATGTTGATGGAAGGGGCTTCGAGACCGTATGTAGTGCAGGTGCCTGCATTTGAAGGGTATCTTTCTCCCCGTTACAATGTTGATATGAGTAACTGGCGAGATAGAACAGTTGTAGCCTTGCCGAAGGAAAATGTTAGAAAGGTGAAGGTGAACTATTTGCAAGAGCCTTTAAATAGCTTTAGTGTATTGCAAGATGAGCAGGGAAATAGAACGGTAGCAATAGATGAAGCCCTTACCAGTGGTAAGGAAATGAATAAAAGAAGAACAGATGTTTTCCTAGGTTTTTTTAGCAATGTGAAGCATGAGGGCTACTTGAATGGGACAACAGATTTAGATTCCATTATAGCTTCAGTACCTAAAAGGTGCGAGATAGAAATAGAAGGCGTTAATAATTATACGCAGCATATAGATGTGTATTGGATGCCTATAAACAAGCGTAGTAAGAACAGGCTAGTGCCCTCACTTCAGGGGGCAGTCAGTTTTGATGGCGACCGTTTTTACGGAGTGATCAACAATGGAGTAGATACTGTAATTCTACAAAACGCTACTTTTGAGAAGATATTTAGGTTGGGGTATGAGTTTTATGAGAAAGATGAGTCTTAAAACACTAAGTTAAATTATACTTACTGCTCCTCTTTCGGGGAGCATTTTTTTATTTTAGTAAAAATCTAAACAGTGAAGAAGTACTTTTTACTATTACTGCCATTCTTAATAGGCTGCACAACTACTGCAGAGCGTAATGTGTTGAACTCGCTATCAGCAATGGGGCTGGTATTAGACGACAAATATGAAGTGGTGAGTATATCGGAATCGCAAATAGATGGTGGAGAAGCGAGGAACTTTACCGTTACTATCTCGGCAGGAGATACCAAGCGCCTTGCTGCGGATATGCGCGCTAACTATGATGTAGGGCAGCCTCCATTAAGTTATGAAGAAGCGATGGGGACGTTTAGAGCTAATGTAGGTGGAGTGTCTATTGTTAATAGTACTACAAGCGGCTATGTACTGGATATGAATGATGCAGGTAGTATATATAGCAAAGTGCATATAGATACGATAAACAACAAAGTAGACTACAAGTATTTTTCTAAGCTATACTAAATGGCAATATAAAAATGATGACCAACGCAACACATAGACCGGATGCTAAGCAAATAAAAGCTTGGTGTGATGGTGTTTGGTTGCAACAAGGTGAAGAGGGTAAGCTCATAGAAGCGCTGGCTATAGATAGTAGAAAAATAGCACTTGCTGATGAGACATTATTCATCGCATTAAGAACAGAGCATAGAAATGGGCATGCTTTCTTAAAGCAGGTATATGAAAAAGGAGTAAGGAACTTTCTTGTTTCAGAAGATATAGAAACAGCTGCTTTCCCTCAGGCTAATATTATAAAAGTAGAGGACACGCTTAAGGCACTGCAAACTATTGCCACCGAGTATAGAAATCTTTTTGACCTTCCGGTAATAGGGATAACAGGTAGTAATGGTAAGACTATTGTAAAGGAATGGTTGGGACAATTGTTGGGCAATGAATACAAAACTGTTCGTAGTCCTAAAAGTTATAACTCCCAAATTGGCGTGCCTCTATCTGTGTGGTTACTGGATGAGGAGTATGAAATAGCCATTTTTGAAGCAGGCATTTCCCTACCAGGAGAGATGGAACGTCTTGAAAAGATCATAAAACCCGAGATTGGGGTATTTACCAATATCGGTGATGCGCATAGTGAAGGTTTTGTAGATGATACCCATAAGATAAAAGAAAAGCTACAACTCTTTAAGCATGCTAAACAGCTTGTCTATTGTAAAGATCATGAGGCAATTGCCAATGAAGTGACTGCTTTTGCAAAAGAGAAAACTCTTTGTTCTTGGTCTAGAACAGGCAAGGCCGATATAGAGATCGTAAGTGAAATTGCAAAAGAGAGTAAGACCGAGATAGAAGCTAAATATAAAGGGGATAGTTTTTATTTTACGATACCGTTTACTGATAAGGCCTCTATTGAAAATGCTATTCACTGTGCTTGTGTGATGTTGCTTTTGTCGATGGATAAACAGCAAATCGCCGAGGCAATGGAACAACTACATGCGGTATCTATGCGTATGGAGGTGGTGAGGGGTGTACATGAATGCACGCTTATCAATGATTCGTATAATTCTGATTTTACATCATTACAATTAGCATTAGATTATTTAGCGCAACAACATCAGCATAGTAAGCACACGCTTATCCTATCTGATATGATGCAAATAGCACAGCCTGATGCTGTATTGTATGCAGAAGTTGCGGAGCTGATAAGTCATAAATCAGTTACAAGATTTATTGGCATTGGAAGTGCTATTGCAAAATATAAGGAGCTGTTTGAGAAGTATGATTATGAAAGCGTTTTCTATAGTAGTATGGAAGATTTTTTAGATGATTTTCAACGACTCAAGTTTGGCAATGAGGCAGTACTACTAAAAGGAGCAAGGCATTATTCTTTCGAAAGAATAAGTACACTTTTAGAAGAGAAAACGCATGAGACAGAGCTCTCCATAAATTTATCCGCTATTACACATAACATAGGTGTTATACGTAAGGCTTTAAAGCCTAAGGTGAAGATAATGGGCATGGTCAAGGCATTTTCTTATGGAAGCGGTAGTTATGAAATTGCCAATCACTTACAGTTTTTGGGGATAGACTATTTATCTGTTGCTTATACGGATGAGGGTATTGCGCTGCGTCAGGCGGGTATTACACTTCCTATTATGGTAATGAGCCCTGATGTGGATTCCTTCAACCGCATGGTGGCTTGGCAGCTAGAGCCAGAAGTGTATAACATGCGTTCGCTAAAGGCTATAGTAGCTATAGCGAAGACAATGAATTTAAATGCCTATCCGATACATGTGAAGTTAGATACTGGCATGCACCGTTTAGGCTTTGATAAAGAGGATCTAGATGCTTGTTTGGAAATTCTTGTCGATACTTCTGTCAGTAATCATTTAAGAGTTGTGTCTGCATTTAGCCATTTGGCAGCCAGCGAAGATGAAACACTGGACAACTTTACAGAAGAACAGGGACAACAGTTTAAAGTGATGACCCAAAGATTGGAAGATAGTTTGGGGTACAGCTTTCTAAAGCATATTGTAAACTCAGCAGGTATTACAAGACACCCTGAGCTACAATGTGATATGGTGAGGCTGGGTATAGGAATGTATGGTGTAGGTAGCGATAAGCAGATGGCGAGCAAGTTTAAACAAGTAAGTACATTAAAAACTACGGTAGCACAAATAAAAAAAATACCTGCAGGGGATACTGTCGGGTATAACAGGAGAGGGGTAGCTATTAAGGAGATGAAGATAGCTACTGTATCTATTGGCTATGCCGATGGCTATCCTCGAGCTCTGGGTAATGGTAATGCTTATATGCTTATTCATGGTAAGGAAGCAAAGCTTGTAGGGTCTGTATGCATGGATATGTGCATGCTGGATATTACCAATATAGAAGGCGTAAAGGAAGGGGATGATGTAATGGTATTTGGAGAAGAGCTACCTGTAATACAGCTTGCTCAGTGGGCAGGTACAATACCTTATGAAATATTAACAGGTATATCAGAGCGGGTTAAACGAGTATACGAAAGAGAAATATAAATAGTTGGACAACTTTATAGTGTCAAAATAATAAAGGCTGCTCATTGAGCAGCCTTTATTATTTTGGTATGTGGGCAGTAACTATCGTGCTACTGTAACCTTTACTTTTCCGCTATTGCCTTGCTCGTCAGTAAGTACTATGTAGTACATACCGTTAGCAAGATTAGCCATGTTTATTGTTTTGCTAGAAGCATTCTTAACATTGTCTGTGAACATTAATTGACCAACAGTATTGTATACGCCAATTTCCATGTTTACACGCTCTCCTTTCCAGTCCATTCTTACCTGATCTTTAGTAGGGTTAGGGAAGATGGAGAAGTTCTTCATGTCAAGAGACTTGATGTCAAGAAGCGTTATCGTCAATATGTTTGAAGGTTTAGACCAACATCCATTATCATTAGTTAAAGCATAGTAAGGTCCGATAGCTTTAGGTAATAGTCTACCATCTTCTCCTTGACCTGTAAGTAGGCTGTCTGGACCGAACCAGATGAAAGAACCACTGATGTTTGTGATCATCTCATTACCTACTAGAGATATCAATGGAGGGTTTGGAGTAACTGTACGAACCATTTTAATAGGAGTAGCAAACACAGTATCAGGTAGGTAGCAATTACCGTCTGTCTGGTTAACCACACCTACAACAGTATTACCATTTAGTAGTGTAGATGTACTAAATACAGGGCCAAAACCAACAGGGAAGTTATTCACTAACCATCTGAAATTAGGATTAGCACCTATGTCTGTTGCAGTAGCAGTAAATTCTACTAATGAGTCTAAACAGCCAGGGTTTTTACCTTTAGTGATCGTAACGTTGATCTTCGGAACTTTACTAGGTGTAATATTCATTACAATAGCAGACGAAGTGTCTAAAGGATTTTCTACACAAGGGTCTGTAGCTATAAGTACACAAGATACGTTGTCGTTGTTCCCAAGAGAGTTGGTAATGAATATCGGGTTAGTAGCACCTGCTACTATGTTACCATTCACTAGCCATTGGAAATTAGGATTAGCACCCGCATTAGTTGTGTTAGCTGCAAATATCACGTTCTTGCCTTGACAAGCAGGGTTACCACCACTTGTTTGAGCAATAGAGATGTCCGCAGTGATCTTAGTATGAACGATTGCGATATTATTAGAATTAACTGAAGCAGGAGAAGCACATACAGAGCTAGATGTTGTACGGCATCTTACCACATCAGTATTGTTTAGCGTAGAAGACGTATATGTGTTATTGGTAGAAACGCCTGTTACGGGAGATCCATTAACAAACCATTGGTATAATGGAGTAGTACCACCAACAGTAGTGTTTGCGGTAAACTGTAATGTTTGGTTAGCACAACCCGGGTTGGTACCAATAGTTAATGCAATAGTAGTAACTGGTGTTTTAGTAGTATAGGTCATTGCTAATGCATTAGAGATGCCTGAGTCTGGTGTAGCACAAGGTGCGCCAGCGCTCGACTTCATTACGGCTCTTATTTGCGTGTTAGCAGTTAGTTGATATGCTTTGAAGGTAGTACCTGTAGCACCTGCTATTGGGTTACCGTTTGCTGTCCAATAGTATGTAGGAGCACCACCAGGGTTTACATTACCTGTAACTGATATGGTAACTGTATCATCAAAACATGTAGGAAGGCTACCGCCTGTAACACCTATAGTAACTTGAGGAGCTACTGAAGTAACTCTGTCTACGATCACTTGGTTAGAGAAAACAGTGTCGAAACCACATAAGCTACCATATATCATTCTTACTTTTACAGTGTCATTGTCAGCAAAAATCGTAGACTTGAAAGAGTCAACTGTTTGTCCGCTAACTGGTGAACTGTTGATATACCATTGCCAAGCAATAGGAGTAGCTGTAGTAGTAGTGTTGAAGGTTAACTCAGTACCAAAACAAGATGGATTGCCACCTTTAGGAGGGTTGGTAATTGTCACCGTAGCAGATGTAGCATTGTTACCTTTAATAAGTACAAGGTAATCTTCTGCTTGTCCATAATTGATAGGACCACAAGAATCGATATTACCAGTAGTAAAATCAGAGATAACACGCATACGAATAGGTATACATTGTGTTACGTTAGTACCAGAAGGCACTGTGAAGCTATTAGTGTGAGGGTTTCCGTTGCTAAGTGATATTGATTCACCAGCAGAGTTACCAAAAACGCCATCGTTATTATAGTCGATATATACTTTAGCTTTTTCTCCTGGCACAGTAGAAACGCTGAAGTTATAAGTACTATCAACGGTAAGTGTTACCATATGCTCACAGGTTCTGTCATAGTGTACTAGATTACCATCTCCTATATAACCACTGCTCGAAACATCCATCAACTTAGTAGTACCTTTAGTAATTACAATATTACGAGGGCCGTAGTTTTGAGGAGTAGTAGTGTTTACATATGTTGGAATACAAGTAGTTGGTAATGATGTAGTTGGTAATGGTGTAGCTCCTAAAGACGTGATAAGAGATGCTCTTTCACCAAAGAAAGCAGCCATAACTCTGGTACTTTGTCCTGCTGTAAAGTGGTCTTTACAGTTAGAGTAGTCCATAAAGTTGTGTTGAACACCACCGTATGGAGTACCAGTACAAATATTAGTACCAGAAGGGCAGTTGAACACAGAACGCTTATGAGGCTCTGTATCACATACTCTGTCTCCTTGGGTAGCACAGTTACCATTAGGAGGGCAGCTAGCACCACCAGCATCACCTTCAAACGTGTGATATAGGTCAAGAGCGTGTCCCAACTCGTGCGTAATAGTAGCTTTACCCGAGTCTACTTGGCTAGCAAGCATTACTGTACCGTCTATTGTAGCTGGCGCACCAGGGAAGTAAGCATAACCCGCAGTGTAAGGTCCTGAAGTACCAGGTAGTCCGTCAGCACCATCTATCTTGTTTACTACCCATATGTTGTAGTATTCAGAGTTTGGCCAACGGCTAAGGTTTTTAATGTTGATCTCGGCAGTACCGTTAGTAGAGCTAAGTTTGATACCATCGTTGTAGTAGTCACTATTAGCAGTACTAGTTACTTCATAACGAACAATACCGTTAGTAGAAGTACAGTTTGGAGTACGTTTAGCCAATTTGAACGTAACCGGGATACGTGTTCCACGACTACTTGTGCCAGGATAGCTAGGCCAAGTAGCCTGATAAGCATGACTCAAATAATCTATCATACGTTCTATGTTAGCATCACTAACATTGTATGCAGCTTTTTGATTTGTGTACATCACATGCACTACTACAGGTATTTCATAAGCCTGTTGTCCACTAGGTAGAGTCACTAGTAAGGCATTAGGATTAGATTGCGAAGCCATGAAGCTAGCCCAGTTGGTGTTAAATTGGTTCACCTTTTGAGCATAAGATGTATTTTGGCTCATTAGGCTTTGGTGTGCGATATCAAACCCACATTTTTGTGCGTATGAAGCAAAATGCACCCCTAAGCACGCTAGGAATAAAAGCGTAATTTTACGTATCATGCCAGATTATGATTTTTTTGTATAAATAATACTGTTCGTAAAAATAAGTTATTAGTTATAAAAATGCTAAAGAATTATTTTTATGACAAAACCACCGCAAATGTTCAACTTTAGATTAAATAATCAGGGTGTTTTAGCCGTCAAAAAGGGAGTGATATTATAATTTATCTCAAATCTTCATTTTTTTATATTAAATCCTATCTTTGCCCACTCTGTTTTTTTAAACAAATAATATTATTTAATAGACAAAACCTATGCAGTTAAAAGGTTTGGTAAAGATCTTTACCATTGCACTTATCCTAATTTCGCTATACCAGCTGTCTTTCACATTTGTGGTTCGCAACGTTGAAAAGAAAGCTAGAGCAAGCGCGGAACGCATGGCCATGCTGGAAAACCCAGATGCCCAAGGCAAAGAAAAGGAACAACTTATTGAGCGTTTCTACGACCATATTACTGACAGCCTACAGGGTGAAACAGTAATCAGCTTCCCTAAGAAGTACAACTACTTAGAGGCAAAAGGTCAAGAGTTGAACCTAGGTCTTGATTTACAAGGCGGTATGAGCGTTGTGTTAGAAGTGAGTTTGGACGAATTGATCCGTTCTCTTTCCAACAAACCAACTGACCCTATTCTAAACAAGGCTATTGCTGATGCCAATGCGGCCAAAGAAAACAGTCAAGAAAATTTCGTGACACTTTTTGGTGAGGCTTACAAAGCCAATAATCCTGACCAAAGACTAGCTTATTTATTTACTAAGCCTTCTGAAAAAGAGATCAACATTAACTCTACTAACGAAGAGGTGATAGCTAAAATAAGAAAAGAGTCTAAAGTTGCGATTACAAACATCTACAACGTACTACAAAAGCGTATAGATAAGTTTGGTGTATCTCAGCCAAACGTAAACCTTGATGAAAATAAAGGTATCATAACAGTAGAACTTGCTGGTGTGCGTAACCCAGAGCGTGTACGTAACTATTTACAATCTACAGCTAAGCTACAGTTCTTCGAAGTATACTCTAACAATGAGTTTGTAAACTTCCTACAGCCAGCAAATGATGCATTGGCTCGTTACCTTTCAGGAGGTTCGGAAGAAGAAACTACAACTGATGGAGCAGCTACTGACGAAGCTAAAGTGGCAGAGAACAAAGAGGATGCAAGTATCAATGAACTACTAGGTGGTAGTGCTGCAAGTGCTGATTCTAATGGTCTTGCAGGTGCTGACTCTCTAGCGGCAGAGCGTGCTAAGTTTGAAAAAGAAAGCCCACTATTGTACTCAGTATGGTTACCATCTATTACACAACAAGGTAGTGTAATAGACGGACCAGAAGTAGGTTATATCAATAAGAAAGACACCGCTAAACTGAATGCATACTTAAAACTAAATGTTGTTCGTAATGCATTGCCTAATGACGTTAAGATCGTTTACGGTGCAGAAGATGAGGATAGCAGACGCGATCCTAACGCACAGTTAAGAATATATGCACTTAAGAAAGCTCCTGGTGCTAACGAATCTAAACTAGAGGGTGACCACGTAACACAAGCACGTATGGACTATAGCCCTACTACCGGACAACCGGAGGTAACTATGTCTATGGATAAGACCGGTACTCGTATTTGGGCTAAAATGACTTCTGAGAATGTAGGAAACTTTGTTGCTGTAGTACTAGATGATAGAGTATATTCTTCTCCTAGAGTAAATGGTGCTATCCCGAATGGTAATACTTCAATTGAAGGTGGTTTTACAGTAGAGCAAGCAACTGACTTAGCTAATATCCTTAAGTCTGGTAAATTAGATGCACCTGCTCGTATTGTTCAGGAGCAAGTAGTTGGTCCTACATTAGGTGCTGAATCTATCAAAGCTGGTAGAAACTCATTACTAATATCGTTCGCAGTTATATTCATCTTAATGCTTGTATACTACAATACTGGTGGTATAGTAGCGAACATCGCATTGATATTGAACTTGTTATTTACTGTAGGTATCCTAGCATCTTTACATGCTACACTTACTATGCCTGGTATTGCTGGTCTTGTACTAACAATTGGTATGGCGGTAGATACCAACGTAATCATATTTGAGCGTATTAAAGAAGAGCTGGCAGCAGGTAAGAGTTATCAGCAGGCAGTAACAGATGGATATAAGCGTTCTTACGCACCTGTATTGGATGGTCACATCACTACACTAATTACTGCGGTAATACTATTTATCTTCGGTCTTGGACCGGTACTAGGTTTTGCTACTACACAGATCATCGGTCTATTATTATCAATGTTCTGTGGTATCATGGTATCTCGTTTAGTTACTGATATTTGGACCAAGCGTGACCGTCACTTCAAATACTTTACTAATATATCTAAGTCTATCTTCCGCAAAGCCAACTTTGATTTCGTTGGTAAGCGTAAGATCGCTTATGTTATATCAGTATTTGTATTGATAGCGGGTATTGGTGCTTTCTTCAATGGCTTTAACTATGGTGTTGAGTTTGAAGGTGGACGTAGCTATACTATCCAGTTTGATAAGGATCACAAAGTAGCTGATCTACGTGAAGCTTTACAACCTTACTTAGGCGATGAGTATCCTGTAGTGAAAACTGTAGGTACTGAAAACCAAGTAAATATTACTACTGCATATTTGATCAACTCTAACGATAAAGATGCTGAAGCAAATGTTCAAGCTGCTTTATACCAAGGATTGAGCGAGAAAGGTTTTATCACTGGCAGTTCACTGGAGAAATTCTCTACTGATTATATCCAAAGTTCACAAACGGTAAGACCTACCATTTCTGACGACTTGGTAAGTGGTGCTAAATGGGCAACATTCTTATCATTGTTTGCTATTGCTATTTATATCCTAGCACGTTTCCGCAGATGGCAGTACTCTTTGGGTACGCTTGTGGCACTATTCCACGACGTGTGTGTAACCCTAGCGGTATTCTCTTTCTTTAAGGATATTGTACCGTTCTCTTTAGAGATCGATCAGCACTTTATCGCAGCGATACTTACTGTAATAGGTTTCTCTATGAACGATACCGTGATCGTATTCGACCGTATACGTGAATACTTCCGTAAGTCGCCTAAAGAAGCTAAAACTAGTGTTATCAACCGTGCAATTAATGATACGCTAAGCCGTACTATTATGACTGCTTTAACGGTGTTCTTAACTGTATTGATACTATTCATCTTCGGTGGAGAGGTAACAAGAGGTTTTGCGTTCGCAATGTTGATAGGTGTGTTCACAGGTACTTATTCTTCTATATTCGTAGCAGCACCGGTATTGGTGGATATGGATAAGAAAGATAAGTTGAAGAATGAGGTAGATAGAGAAGCACAGATAGAAGAACTGAAACAAATGGCATAGTAAATGCCTAAAACATAATAAATTATATAGATCCCGTATCCTACAGATACGGGATTTGTATTTATGTATTGCTTACATTTGTGAGATAATCATGATCAAAAGGTTTCTGGAACATCTGGGTCGTATATCCATTATGCTTTCACAGTCTATACGTAGGCCGGAGAATATAAAAGTGTATTGGAAGGAGTTTATAGAGCAATGCTATGATATCGGCATACGCTCCTTACCTATTGTATTAATCATCTCCTTTTTTTTAGGGGCTGTTTTGACCATACAGACTGCTTATCAACTGGTGAGCCCATTAGTGCCTACACCTATTATAGCACAGATAAATAGAGACTCTACAGTATTAGAATTATCCCCTACCATGATATGTGTAGTGCTGGCAGGTGTAGTAGGTGGTAAGATAGCATCAGAGCTGGGGAATATGCGTGTGAGTGAGCAGATAGATGCGCTTGAGATCATGGGTATCAATACCAAAACATACCTTATACTACCTAAGATATTGTCTGCAGCCATCATTATACCTCTATTGATCATCATTTCTATTTCAGTAAGTATTTTCGGCGGCTTTTTAGCAGGTACACTATCAGGTATTATAACGCAGGAAGAGTTTAGAGAAGGCTTGTCTATGGAGTTTAAAGGCTATGATATTTTCTTCTCTTTAGCTAAGGCGTTTACATTCTCCTTGATCATTACCATTATCCCGTCCTATTATGGATACTATGTAAAAGGCGGAGCCTTAGAGATAGGCAGGGCATCTACTACAGCGGTAGTTATCTCTTGTATCCTCATTTTACTTTTTGACTATATACTTTCTGCATTGCTACTATAATGTAGCTAGGCGCAAAAAAACAGGCTTCGTATAGAAGCCTGTCGTGTATCGTTTTATTTGATATTGATCTATGTTATGAAGTAAACATGGTTTCCAAGTTGTACTCCAGAGCTACTTTCATAGCTTCTCTTTCTTCCTTGCTACATTGTCTTTTAGTAGCTTTTTCTTTCAACAGCTGGAAGCCTTTTTCAAGTTTCGAAGTATAGTACTCGAAGTCCATTACCATACTGTACTTGCCGCTGTAAATCTTTCTTGCTATATCGAGTTCCATAATAATTGTTTTTTGTGGTGTTAGTTATGGTTTGTTCAGTTGTTCGTTTGTTTGTTGTTTGTTGTTTGTTGTTTGTTGTTTGTTGTTGCAAAGATGCAACACAGTGCTACGCCTACAAAGAAAATGGGGGTTGTTAACGACGGCTTTGCAACTCGTTAACGAGCGGTTAACAAATGACCCGATAAGCATACTGGAAGCATCATACACCCTAGCAATGTAGGTGAGCTGGGGCAAATTGTAGAATAGGAAAAAAGAAGTATTACTGGGAGCTTCTGATAACTGGCTGACGTGCACGTATACCTCTTCTTCTATAAGCCTCAACAGTGGTTTTTATATAGTTGAGGTAGGCATATTCGTTCATGCTACGTAGATATTTATAGGTAGGCCTAAACATTTGCATGTAAGAGTGTAGACTATCTCCGCTAAGGCCTGTTACTTTGTTGACCAAGTCTTCGTTAAAGGTATAGTCTATATATTTTTGCTCTTGGTACCATTTATATTCATCTTGGAAAGCCCAAATCTGTTGGTTCTTTTTGCTCATGGCGCTAAAAGGGTGGCGTATTACATCCAATCCTGTTAGTTTAGGGACATCTAAGGTAGAGCCATATATTCTTCGGTAACGCATGCTATCTGTTTTGTAGTCAGGCGCTGCGCCTCTTGCATATATGTAGTCGACAACTTCTGTGCCCGACTCTTGCATGATAACTTTAAAATAAGAGGGAAGTTTGCCTTCCGGCACACGTACACGTATTATTTTATAACCGTCTTTACTAAACTCTACAAGGTTGCCTCCTGATACGGATATTTTGAACACGCCCTCTTCATCACATACCAAAACATCTCCAGTGTGTACATTAAGCACTTGTACATCTTTCACCGGTAGTTTGGTGTTGTGATCCAATATTTTACCCTGCATATCGTTTTGAGCATACACCATCTGGTGTAGGCCACATATAAGTGTAACTACTAGCAAGGGGAAGTATCCACGCATCATCATGCTAAAGATAAGGTTTCAAGTTATTTTAGCTTGTTAGAAAATGTTAAAAAAGTTACAATACACATACTGTATCTTTGCGTGCGATGTATGGTATTATAAAGAAGGTTCTATTTACTGTTCCGCCAGAGCAGGTGCATTATTGGGTTATGGATCGCTTGTCATGGGCATATCGTTTTGCGCCATTAAGAAAATTGCTCAAGAACCTGTTTCAAATAAAGGATAATAGACTGGAAAAAGAAGTGTGGGGTATTAAGTTCCCCAACCCTGTAGGGCTTGGTGCGGGCTTTGATAAAGATGCCAGATGGACAGATGAGCTCTCTCATTTAGGCTTTGGCTTTGTAGAGATAGGTACACTTACCCCCAAGGCACAACCTGGCAACCCCAAACCACGTTTGTTTCGTTTGCCAGAGGATAGGGCACTCATTAACCGTATGGGCTTTAACAATGGTGGGGCAGAAGAAGCAGCCATAAGACTTAGAGCCAGAAAGGAAAATATTATCATAGGTGGTAATATTGGCAAGAATAAAGTAACCCCTAATGAGGATGCGCTGAGTGATTACGAAATATGTTTTAAAGAATTATATGAGGTTGTAGACTATTTTGTGGTGAACGTAAGTAGCCCCAACACTCCGGGTTTAAGAGAACTACAGGACAAGAAGCCACTAATGGCCATATTAAACAGACTGCAGGAGTTGAATAAGGAAATGGGTAATCCAAAACCTTTACTACTGAAAATTGCTCCCGACCTTACCAATGAACAACTGGATGATATTGTAGAAATAGTAACTACTACAAAAACCGACGGGATAGTAGCTACCAATACGACAATAGACCGCAGTAGCTTGAAAACACCAGCTAACAAAGTGGAGCAAATAGGGGCAGGTGGGCTTAGCGGAAAGCCACTTACTAACAGATCTACCGATGTCATCAAGTATATTCATGAAAAAAGTGGTGGTAGTATACCAATGATAGCTGTGGGGGGGATATTTACTGCTGAAGATGCTCTGGAGAAACTAAATGCTGGTGCTAGTCTTGTGCAGGTGTATACAGGATTTATATACGAAGGTCCTGCGATAGCTAAGAATATTTGTAAAGGCATATTAGCCAATCAATAGATAATGGAACATTTATTAACCATAGATAGCCTGATCAGTTTACTTACCCTAACACTCCTAGAGGTGATATTGGGTATTGATAATGTAATATTCGTATCCATAATAATGGGTAGAATGCCCAAGTCGCAACAGCTCAACGCAAGGCGCGTATGGATGTTTGCGGGAATAGGTATGCGTATACTACTATTGCTAGGGCTCAGCTGGTTGATACAACAAAAAGGTAAGCCTGTTTTTACGCTTTTTGATAAGGGGTTTGACCTAGCCAGTTTGGTGATGCTTGCAGGTGGTATGTTCTTGCTGTATAAAACAGTAAAAGAGATACACCATAAGCTAGAAGGTGCAGAAGAAGACCCTAGCCTAAAGGGAAAGGCTAATAAAAGCTTTATGGCCGCAGTAAGCCAGATAGTGTTGGTAGATATGGTTTTCTCTTTTGATAGTATGATAACGGCTGTAGGTATAGCCAAGCATGTAGAGATAATGATAGTAGCTGTAGTGATCGCTATGTTTATCATGTTTGTATTTAGTGCGCGTATAGCAGACTTTATACACAAGCATCCTACATTAAAGATGTTGGCATTATCCTTCTTAGTGCTGGTAGGTATGGTATTGATAGTAGAAGGCTGGGATCCGGAACGTGCACACGAGATGCACTTGAAAAACTATGTTTACTTTGCTATGGCTTTCTCCTTTATAGTAGAGATACTCAATATGCGTATGCTAAAGAAAAGTAAACGTGGCAAGGCCGTAGAGCTGCATGAGCCTATGCTAAAGAATGAGGAGGAAAAAGAATAAGCTACCGGGCATACACCCGATAGCTCTGTTTACTAAATCCACATAAAATATATACTAGACTTCTTGCGTTGCCAATACTGGTGCAGAAGGAAAATCTACAGGTACTTTTGTGATGTTGTGTATGTAGTTCATGAAAACCTTATCTGCCACTAAGGCTATAAGATCTACAAGTGCTGTATGCGAGTAGCCGAGGGCAAAGAAATCTTCCAATAACTCTCTTGAAGGATATCCTTTAGTATGTTGAATATCTGCTGCTAATCTTGTGATAATATCTATTTTCTTATCACCATGGTTACCTACACGTATCGCTATTGTTTCTTCTTCAGAAAAACCATTGGCTTTGCCTAGATAAGTATGGGCTGCTTGACAGTATTCACAACCATTCTCTTGAGATACTGCTAAAAAGATAGCTTCTCTTTCTTTAGAGCTAAATGTGCCTTTTGCCTGTGCTTGTGAAAATTGAAGATAAGAACCAAGTGCATTAGCAGAGTTGCCAATGTATGCATATAGGTTAGGAACCATGCCAAGGCCTTTTTCTAGGTTATCAAAAATAGCTTGAGCTTCTGGTGTTACGTCTGCTTTTGTTGGAACATTGAACGTCGTCATTTTGTCTTTGTTTTTATTGTTATCGATTTAATTAATTTGATAACACAAAGGTGCGACGGCAAAACCCCTCAAAGAATGACAGTATTGCCCGATGACGTATCAATTCTTCCCTATAATACCAAAATTGTGTTGAGACTGCTTATAGTCGGTAGGAGAGCAGCCTGTTTCTTTCTTGAACAAGCGGCTAAAATGAGGTGCTTCCTCAAAGCCTAGGTCATAGGCTATTTCTTTGGCAGTCTTGTCTGTATAATGAAGTAATCTTTTGGCTTCCAGTATTATTCTATCATGTATTATTTGCAATGGTGTTCTGCTATTATATTGGGTAAATAAGTTGGCTAATGTTTTAGGTGACTTATACAGCATCTCTGCATAGTCCTTTACTTTATGGTATTGCCTGAAGTTTTTCTCGACAAGAAGATTGTATTGTCTTACAATATCCAACTCGTTGCTAGATAGTGTTGACGCATGTAAATACTGTTCTTTAGCAATGCGGGTAAGCTTTATGATAAGTCTTTTGAGCAACATGCGTAACATCTCGGCTTGTATATTGTCTCTGGTTTCATATTCATCTTCAAATACTTCCACCAGAAGCCCTAGTTTCCTTGTCTCTATATCGTTGGGTAGCAGCATGCGAATATCGCCTGCACTATAAAATAAGAAACCGGAACAGCTTACTTCCTTATCGTGGTCAATGATGCAGTAAAACTCCCTATTGAACTGCCAGGTGGTTAAAGCAGATGTATCTGTTAGTATATATTCTTGCTCGGATACTAAAGGGAGGATAGCATTATGAGGTAGTTGATAAGCTACATCATCGATATATATGGTTTGCTCTTTGCCTTTATTCCACATTATAGTTAGTAGACTATTGCTATTGGGGCGTTTTATTTCAGGTTCATTGATGGTAAGGCTGATATAACCTTTGGTCAAACTGTCTTCTAACACATGAATCATAAGGCAAGATTAAGAAAATGATTCCAAATGCTGACTATATACATATAAGAGAAAACCAACTTCTGCAATTACTTTTATGCAACTACAATAGAGAAGTTGTAGCGCAATTGTTGACCATTTATTTTGCATATAAATAAAATTAAATCATATATAGCTAGTGGTGTTACCAGCATTTCGTCTTGTAAGTATATCTTTGCAGCTAAAATTGTAAAAGTTCATGATAGCCAGTAACAAAAAGATAGGCATATTAGGTGGTGGTCAGCTAGGGGCAATGTTGCTTAAATCAGCAATTGATTTTGGTGTAGATATAGCTGTTTTAGACAAGAGTAAAGAGGTGAACAGTGCCAAGTATACTGCCAACTTTACTATAGGTGATACGCTTAACTACGATGATGTTTACAATTTTGGTAAGGGGCTGGATATTATCACTATAGAAATGGAAGCTGTAAATGTGGCCGCATTGAAAGCTTTAGAAAAAGAAGGTGTAAAAATTTTTCCATCGCCCAACACTATTGAAATTATACAAGACAAGTATCATCAAAAGACGTTTTTGCAAGACCATAATATCCCTGTAGCCAAAGGATGGTCTGTAGAGGGGCTTGAAGAAATAAAAGAACATATAGCAGCTTTGCCGCTATGCCTTAAAAAAAGAAGGGATGGCTATGATGGCAACGGTGTTATGATGTTGAGGAGTGAGCAGGATGTTGCAGAAGCATTTGTTCAACCATCGGTACTAGAAGAGTGTGTAGATATAAAACATGAGATATCAGTAATAGTAGCGCGGAACGAGCAAGGAAACATCGTTTGTTTCGACCCGGTTATGATGGTGTTTGACCCAGAGAAGTACCTTTTGGATTATCAACTGGCACCGGCATCTATACCTGAGGAACTTTACAATAAAACTCAAGAGCTGGCAACACAAGTAGCTAAGGCAATAGAACTTGTTGGTGTATTGGCAGTAGAGATGTTTGTTTCAAAAGATGGTGCTTTATTGGTAAATGAGTTGGCTCCAAGACCTCATAATAGTGGGCACCATACTATAGAGGCTGCAACAACATCGCAATACGAACAACTATTAAGAGCTATAACAGGTTCACCATTGGGTAGCACAACATTGAATATGAAGTCGGTGCTGGTAAACATTCTGGAGCCTAACGAGAAGGATAGAGAAAAGGTTTATGAGTCTTTAAATAACCTTCTAGGAATGGAGCGAGTGCACTTGCATTGGTATGGTAAAAAGCCAAGTAAAGAAGGAAGAAAGATGGGGCATATAGTAGTGACAGATGAAGATATTGATGCGGCGATGCTTAAGGCAGAAACAATTAGAAAAATGATTAAAACAAAATAATTATGGTAGCTGTAATAATGGGTAGCAGTTCGGATGCTCCAATAATGCAAAAAGCAGTAGACGTGCTAAAGAAATTTGGTATAGCCTACGATTTTCAGGTAGTGTCGGCTCACCGTAGCCCTGAGTTGATGTTTGACTATGCAAGTACTGCTGAAGAAAAAGGTATAAAAGTAATAATTGCAGGAGCAGGTGGTGCTGCGCATTTACCAGGTATGGTAGCAGCTATAGCTACAGTGCCTGTAATAGGTGTGCCTATTAAGTCTAGTAATTCATTAGATGGGTGGGATTCACTTTTATCCATCGCGCAGATGCCAAATGATATACCTGTGGCAACTGTTGCAGTAAACGGTGCTCATAATGCAGGTATACTAGCTGCTAAAATATTATCGGTTGAGAATGATGAGTTGAAGCAGAAACTAAAGCAACTCAAAAAGGATAATCTTGAGAAAGTTAAAAAGCAAAACGAAACGCTTTAAACAATAAAAAGGCCATTACTATTTGTAATGGCTTTTTTGTATATCTACTAATGACTAACCATATTTTGATAGCATATGTAAAATGTTGTCTAGATGATATAAATAAACAAGCCTCCAAGAGGGGGGGGGCTTACCTTTTTTCATATTAGAGAATAAGGTTTCAACTTGTTGAAAGTTAATGTTTTAGTGAGCAGAAACTTTACGAATAGCATTGCATATAATTGGTTTTATTAGACCACAGTACATGCTAATAAGATGAGAAGATATTAGATAGAAAATAAAGCAAGGAAATCTTTTCTTTTTCTTCTTGCAAGAGCAATGCAAGAGTTGTTACTCATTTTAATATAAAAGCCATCTCCCTGGTTAAAATATTTTACGTGAGATAAATTGACTATGTATGAGTTGTGAGTTCTAAAAAAAAGATTGCTAGATAAAGCTTCTTCAAATTGTTTTAAACTTTTTGAACTTATAATTTTTCTTTCGTCTATACACATTATCTGAGTGTATGAACCTTTAGCTTCTAGGAAAAGAATGTTTTCTTTATCAATGAACTCATGACCATTTACTGTTGCTATGGCTATTTTATTTGTTTGGGTTTTTAAGTCTCTTTGTAATAAGGTATATTTTGTTGTAATTTTTTCTCTATCAATAATATTTTCTTCAACTACCTTTACTGCTTTTTGCAGTTCGTCTATATTTATGGGTTTTAAAAGATAATCAGCTGCTTTAGCTCTTAAAGCAGAGATAACATATTCTGTATATGCTGTTGTGAAAATTATTTCAAAACTATGTGAGCAGTTCTCTAGTAAATCAAAACCGTTGCCATCTGGCATTGATATATCTAAAAAAACTAATTGTGGTTTCAATTTATTGATAATGGCTATGCCATTAGCAACATTATTGGCTTCGGATAAAACATCAATATTATTAGTATGTCTACTTAATAGAGTTTTTAAGGTTTTACGACTTTTAGGTTCGTCATCTACAATTACTGTTTTAATCATGGTGATATGTTTTATTTTGGTCAACAGGGATATATAATATTATAGTTGTACCAACATTAGGATATTCTTTATCAATTATCTCAATTTTTATTTTTTGTTCTTCAATAAAGTTAAATGTTTTTATTCTGTCAAAAATCATCTCCATTCCTCGTGATTTATGAGTAGGAGTTCGTTTTAAATTAATAAATGCAGATTGTTTACGACCTATACCATCATCATCAATTAGTATTTTTATAAGAGTATCTTTTTTTGTGATTTTTAATAGTAGTCTACCTTTTGTTTTTTTGTGTATTAGTCCATGCTTAATGGCATTCTCAATTATAGGATGAAGAAGCAATGAAGGTATATAGCACCTTGTAACTTCTATGTCTTTCCCAACAATAATTTCAAAATCAAATTTATCATCAAATCGTAATTGCTCTAGAGTAACGTAAAGTTTAATAAGATCAATCTCATCTTTTAGAAGAATAAATCTTTTTTTTGAAGACTCTAGAAATAAACGCATTAAACGGGCAAAACTTGTTAAGTATTTATTCGTTTCTATTTCATCGTGTTCTATAATATATCCTTGAATCGAATTTATAGTATTAAAAATGAAGTGAGGATTCATTTGTGACCTCAAAGCATCTAATTCTAATAAAGCCATTTTTTTTTCAAGTTCTATTGTCTCTTTTTCTTTCCTCAATAAATTTAAAAACCATTTACGTACAATAAGTGCAGTTAAAATAACTATTAGTAATAGAGTAAATGTTTTAAACCACCATGTCTGCCAAAATGCGGGATGTATAATAATATTGAAAACCGTTTCATGGTGCCATTGTTCTTTGTTGTGACTAGCTTGTGTGACAAATTGATATTTCCCTGGCGGAATATTAGTATATGTTACTCTGTTTTGATTTTTTCCTAGGTATGACCAGTTGTTATTATTGCCTATTAGTTTGTATCTGAATTGTATATTTTGTTTGGTGTAATCAAGTAAGGATAAATCAATAATAATATCATTTTCCTTCCATGTTAAATCGAGAATATTATTATCATATAATTTTCTGATTATGTTTTTTCCTGATGCATATAGGTTTGATACGATAACGGGATAATTTGCCACTTTTCTTTGTGTTATACTGTTAGGGTTGAAAGTGATTATTCCCAATTTTGTACCAAAGAATACTTGATTGCCATTAAAGGCTGCTGCGTTAAAGTTAAAATCAGAACTGACTAACCCTTCGCTTTCATCAAAAAAAATAATGTCTTCTCCAGAAGCATGCTTATACATTCCATTTATTGTGCTTATCCACAATGTATTATTTGCATCTACAACTAATCCTGATATTGCTTGCCCTATTAATGATTCTATATGAGAGGTTTCTACTAGATTGGCAGAAATTTTATATAATCCAGACTCGGTTGTGCCAATCCAGATGTTATTATTATTGTCTTGTACGATACTCCACGCATTAGATATGTTATGTCCACTAATAGTATGGTGTGAAAATTTTAGTTGTGAAATATTTTCTATGTCATTAATATAATCAAGTCCATTCTTTGTGCCTATCCATACTCTATCTTTTTTGTCTTTATATATTTTCCAAACATCATTATGGCTTAATGAAGTATGTTGTGAATATTCATGTTGATAATTGTATAAGCTTTTATCATGTTTATTGTATATGTATAACCCTTTACCTTTAGTTCCTATCCATATATTACCATTCTGGTCTTCAAATAACGACCAAACTTGTACTACCACATCGTGATATTGTTTAGGTAGCAAGTACTCAAAAACGCCATTTTTAGATAAATAGAGTACACCCTGCTCTCCACCATATAAGACTATTCCTTCTTTTGTTTGTAATATGGTATTTACTGTATACGCATTTGTGAGATTTTTATATGGTGTGTTTATAGAGTAAACATTAGAAAGTACATAATGCTTCTTTTTTTTGTTGTAGGTAAGTTTATTTATTTTCCCATAACGAAATCCAACCCATAAATTGTTTTTTTTATCAATAAACAATGTTCTGATATAGTTGTGGGTTAGTGTAGTAATGCTACTGTTATTATTGTAAATAGAGAACTGTTTTTTGTGTTTATCTATTTTCAAGAGTCCCGTAGTAGTAGCCAACCAGAATATTCCGGAACGATCTTCAATAAACTGGTTTACAATTGTGCCTTTATAATAGGATATATTATCACTCACATAAAAGCTATCTAATAACTCTAAGTCTTTTGTGTATTTATATATATTATATCCGTCTGTAACATAAAAATCAGAACTATTAGCTAGTGCGATTTTCATGTATGCTGTACTTTTATTATTTAGAATATGTGGAATATGATTTTCACTAATTGTTTCTTCTATATTAATATTTGTTACTCCTTTGTCGTTTAGTATAAGAAAACTATTTTCATTTGATTTGGAGTCAAATGTTATCATGTTTTTATAAATAGGTACAGTTGTTAATTTTTTATTGATAGTATTATACTTATAGAGTCGTTCCTCAGTAACCAAGAAAAGACGATTAGTGCCCACCTCTTTAATGTTCCATATGTTTTTATCACATATTGATTTAATATGAATACTGTCATTTTGTACTAAACCAATACTGCCATTACTATATCCTATCCATATATGCTTATTGCTGTCTTGATATATGCAGTTTGCTTTGGAATTTTGTATAGATGACTTGTATCTTATGAATTTTTGATTTCTTCTTACATAGCAATTGATAGAACCATCCCAACTACCTACCCAAATATTATGCTCGCTGTCTTCGAACAGGGTGTTAATTACATTTTCCCAACTATTGTTTTTTTTTGTATAAATTTCAGGGTAGTGCCTGAATTCTTGACCGTCATACATACAGAGTCCATTGTATGTGCCTAGCCATATAAATCCATCAGTGTCCTGAATGACTGATAGTATATTATTGTGTGGTAAACCTTCTCTTGTAGTAAATAAATCATAGTCACTTTGAAGTGCTAAGACATGAGAGTAGGATAAAACAATAACTAATAGTGTAAGGCGTATTTTCGGTAGCACTTTCTAAAAATAGCAAATAAAAATATTGGTGCTCAAAAAATGAGCACCAATTGTTAACAGTAAAGGTTTATTAAAATTTGAAAATATCTATATTATTCAACAACCATACGCTTCGTAATTACTTCCGCACCATTAATCATTAGGCTATATAAATACATGCCAGCTGATAATTCAGTAGCATTAATATCAACCTTTCCTTGGCCTTGTCCTTCTAGTTGAACTTGTTTTATTTTACTGCCATTCATATCAAATATCATGATTTTTGCTTCTGTGGTGTTTCCAGGCAGACGATAGCTTATTGAAGTATAACCTTTGAAAGGATTAGGGACATTTTGAAACAACTCAGCTCCATCTAATAGATTACCATTGGTATTTATACCAGTAGTGCCAGCTTCAATTTTTCTTAACCGATCTTCTAAAGTTTCAATTCTCTCATTTTGTGATTTAATAATTGCTTGCTGTTCTTGAATGCCAGCAGTAAGAATAGGTATAAGCTGCACATATTCTACAGCTTTAAATTCTACTTCTTCGGCTGTTTTGATACCATTTACATCATACCTAGCAGGATTTGTAGCTTTATTAACTAGCTCTGGCAACACTTTTTCTACATCTTGTGCAATAAAGCCAAACTGATTTCCTTCATCGAAATTAAATGTTTTAAAATCGCTTTTAAATGTGTATGTCTTAGATTGTAATTTTGTAATTATATCTATTGCATTTTCAATAGGTTTGATGTTCTCTTTAAATTTCTTGTCAGAAGTAGAATTCAATGCTCCTGTATACCAAACATTACCGTTAAAATATCCAGCTGCATTTGGGGCTCCGCTAGCTTCAAAAAAACCAGCAAAACTTCCTGTTGTGCTAGTAGATGTTGCAGTTCCTTGTGAAGAATTTGTAATAGAAGCATGTATGCCAAAGGATCTAGCATTAAAACCGTTTGATGTTGCAAATGCTTCTACACCAGTATTGTACAATGTATAATTTGTAGCTTGCGCTGTAGCTCTGACAGCAGAATTAGCAATCCCATTTGTTGCTGTAAAGTCGCCGCCATAAGCATGTGTTGTATTGTTATTACCTGTTGAAGTTGATCGTATACCATCTACAGTATTCGATTGTTGTTCTGTTGAAGCAGAGGCAGCAAATAATCCTGCTATCGAGCTAACTCCGTTTGCTGCATAGGAGTTAAAACCAATATTCGTTCTATTATTTTGGACATTCATTACAATACCTTGAGCTGTTCCACTTGGCGAAACATCAAATAATTCAGCATTAATACCTACACTCCTTCCTCCAGCATTTGTTGCTGTGCCTTGTATATACATAAAATTCCAAGGTGTTGGACCTCCAAACCATGGCGAGGGTGTAGGGCCTAAATAAACGGTAGTGCCGTCATCCCATAAAATTGCGTTTGACAATGTGCTAGTAGTTGTTGAGGAACCTGTCCATTTAGAATGATAACTAGGTGTTCCAGAGCCATTGACTGTTTGCGCAATCAATTCTGGAGCAATTAAAGAACAGGCTAGTATGCCCAATAAAAATAATTTTTTCATGATTAATAATTTTCTGATGATGCCTACTCTTGTTCGGATTTTCGGCTTAGTCCGGGATACATAGATAGAGTGTAGCTATATCCACTATGAAATTGAGTAAAGACCTATGTTTTTACTAATGCCGTTTTATTATTGGTCGGAAATACTCATAAAAGGTCGTGAAATGTAAATAGGTGGAATTTTTAAATGCTAATTTTAGTATGGCTTATTACTATATGTGTAAAACAAATAAGCCCCCAAGACTGGAGGCTTCTGTTACATATAGAGGATAAGAGAGAACTAGTTGTTATGCCATGTAGCTGCTGTTCACATTCTACTACACCATTATCTGTAGCATACAGACATTTAGTAAAAAACTTAAAGGTTAACTGCTAAAACAATACAAGTAATGATAGCAACAAAGAGTGCATTCTTTTTAAGTGCATCTTTTTTTGCTATAGCTTTTCCGATGTGTAAAGTTGCTTGTTGTTGAAGAGTGATCGTGTTTTGCATGACTGTGTTTTTTACTGTGTGTGTTTTTGTTTTGTGCTTGTGTGTGTTATTCTTTGTTTTGAAACGCCCGAGACGTTGTTGTTTGTTTTGTTGACACAAAGATGCAACAAGAACAAGCCTAGCTCCAAAGAATGATGTTTGCTTAACGCTGTGTTTAGAATTGGTTAACACCAAGTTTGTAAACAATTAACCGGGAATTAACAGCGTTGTGTCAGAATTATTTGAATGTCAATGACTACTAAAGGATTTATACAACTATTCCGCCCAACATTTGTCATATTTCTACCGTCTTTTGTAATATATGTGTCATTTAATTGTCACAGGAAACAAGTAATTTGTCATATTGTAAAAAAATATGTTAGATTTATGTTAAGCGATATAGACAACGGTTGCTAATGTTGCTCTATTAATCTGGTTAATATTATGAAAAAACTATTATTCATCGCATCAACAATAATGCTTCTGGGAGGAGTAGTACATGCACAAGAGCTCTTTCTGCCGGAGGCTAGTATCGTTGCTGGTGTTGATATAGAAGGCACTTTCCCTCATTTTAATAGTACTGTTACCAGTGGTAGTCAAGCAACTACAGCATCGCACTTCAGATTAATAGGTAAGGTATATGCTAAGCATAATAATAGCGAGTTTGTAACGCTAGACTCAATAACTTATAAGTACGGATATGGCAGAGGAGGAGATGTAACGGCAGAAGCTCCTAACGATGACAGAAATATATTGTTTGACGAGAGTAATACATATGAATACAATGCAGCTACAAAGACTTTTGTAAATAAACTAAAACGTACTCAGCTATTTGATAATAATGACCGTATTACTAACCTTACTTATAGTGTATGGAAAAATCATTTAAGTAACTATACCGATTCGGCAAGATATTTATACGGCTACTCTGCCGATGGCAAAATGACGTCGTCAGTATCTCAAGTATGGTTTGGCACTATTTGGGCCAATAGTGTTAGCTCTAGCTTGGTATACAATAGCAATAATAATATTACCAAAATGCACTCCAAACTCTATGAAATAGAGTTTGTATACGGCACCAATAATAAGATAACGCAGACAATAGATAAAGAGGTAAAGAACGGGAAGTTGACCTATAGTGAGCGTAAAACCTACACTTATGGTACTAATGGAGATGTTTCGACCTATGTCTTGGAAAAATGGGATGATATCTCTAAATATTGGGTGAACACCAATAAATGGGAATATAATAATACGGGAACTCCTAATGTAGAAGAAGAGGTAATGTATACTTGGAATGGTACTGGTTGGTTAAAATCAACAAGGAACTATTTTTACTATGATGCTGCAAGGAATGATATATTGGTTGAAAAGAAAATGCAGCGCTACAGTAACAGCCAGAATATGTTTATAAATGTGCGTACAGAGATATGGGCTTACAATGCTAACAATCAGCCTACTGTAATGACTAGTAAAACATGGGATGCGACTAGCAATAGCTTTATCAGCACTACAGGTGATGAGCAAGTTCGCTTTTTGTATGAATACTATAATCCAACATCTATTAATAATATTTCTCTAAGTAGTAATATAAGTACTTATCCTACTCCTGCAGGCAGCCAAGTTAATGTAGCTGTAAAATGGGACAAACCACAAGCTTTTGATCTTGCATTAGTGGACATGACAGGAAAAGTCTTACTCAATAGACATGTAGATGCTACTATTGATTACACTACGTCTATTTCTGTAGCATCATTACCTTCCGGAAATTATTTTGTTAAGTTAAGTAACTCTAACATTCAGCTTACTGAAAGAGTGGTTGTAGCACATTAACAGTTAACATAACTAATTAAATATTTAAAGCGCTTTGCACCAGCAAAGTGCTTTTGCATTTATATAAAGAGTATAGGTGTGCTAATAGCCTTATAAAGAGAATGAATGTGTTATGTTTGGCATGGTCTTTTCTATATATGGGGAAAATAGCATCTGTTTTTTTATATTAGCAATAATACAATAGTATCACAGAATGAAGTATTTACTAATAGCTTTCTTATTAATGGTAGGTGTTACCAATGTTCGTGGTCAGGAAGATGAAGGGTATGGTATTGTGCCTAAAGTCTTACCTACGGATACTACTGAAGTAGTTATTAAACAAATGATCAAGGATATAATTGCTGAACAAAAAGACTATCAACTAATATTTGTCGATAGTCAGCGAAGAGGAAGGATAAGTTATGTATACAAGTCGGCATCTTATGAAACATTAAAGATAATGTATAAGCATAGAGAAATAGCCCAGGACGATACTACACCTGTGCGCAGGATAGTGACTTATGCTCATATAAAAGGAGATAGGCCTGTAATGACTAGTATTTATAATTATATATTTAAAACAAGTATCAGGCAAGATGAGGCTATAGCCTATAGTGCAAATGGAACAACTATTACCTACAAAGGCAAGGACCAACAGTTTGTATTTATGCCTGATGAAAATCAACCAGGTTATTGGGAGATTATTTTTATAAAGTAGCTATAAGAATAATTGTATATACATTAAATAGATTTCTTAGCCGTTAACTAGTCATTAACAAATGTGCTGGTTTCTTCTTAATATGTTGATATTCAGTGTTTTAGTCTCTTTTTTATTGTCGATTTTAATAGTTCGCAGCCCCATAAAGCTGCTAGGGTTATAATACCCTTTCTACAAAAATGTTTTTGTGATATCTTTGTGTGACGTAAAAGCAAGTATAATTTACGTTAAGTTTTAGATCAATATTTCCCTTAGTGGATTATTATAAATCGTTTGTTTGTTTTGTTTGATAAGATGCCACCCAATACGGGTGGTGTCTCTTTTTATACCTAATTGTATATAACAAAAAGCCACCTTTTCAGGTGGCTTTTTGTTTACGTTAAGTTTATCATTTAGTTACTTAGTTCTCTTCAACGGGTGGCTCTTCTTCATGATGAGGCTCTTCACCGTGATGCATTGGCTCGGTTATATTAGGCTCTCCTGCTATTAAAGGGAGTGTGTACAGTAGCACTTGTTTTCCATTGTTTTCAAATACTACAACAGCTTCCATAGATGTAGATAATATGCCCGAGTTTGCTAGTGCATTTTGCCCACTAGTATATGTTGTTTGTGTATTAGATCCTGATAATATACGAGTACCATAAGGAACACAATCTGATTTAGCAGCACTTAGGTTGTTGAAGCAGAGGCTTTGTTCTCCGTTGTTTACGGTCGTATATCCCAAAGCTTGTCGGCCGCCAAAGTCTTGTAAGAGCTTGAAATCGAAAAAGCCTTTTTGTAGTAGCCAAGTAGCAACACTCCAGTCGTGGTTTGCTTTTGCAAGTTCTCCTTTTACCGTTGCACTTTTCTTCTCTTTCTTTATTACTGATAAGCTTTCGTACTTCTGTTCAATATTAAAATTGATACTTACCATGTCCATGACCTCAAATCTCGTATTACCATCAGCTGTTTTTTTTCTGCTAAACAATTCGCATACCAATATTGAGCCAGAACCATCCATTTTGCGTGTTGTAGCTACTGGCATCAGCTTGTATTTTCCGCTGGCTAACTGCTCACTAACCTGTTCGTCTTTTATGTCTTCAATTATAAGACTATAGGGGACAGTCGCAAATTCAGCCATCTCGCCATCAGGAGATACTTGTGCTATAAAAATACCATCAGGTGTTTTGTTATTAGGGTTACCATCTTTGAAAAATAAACCTCCGGTAAAGCCCATCCCTTCTTTGTTAGAAGTGAATGTTGGATAAAGCAATTGTTCTTCATGTTTCAGAACATTTTCTGCAGCAGCATCTCCGGTTTCTGTTTGTATAGAGATAATACTATAGGTCTCATTTCCTTGCGCACTTTGGCTAACAGCAGTAATATTAAGAATATCCATACTTTGGTCAACCGCTACCATCTTCTGCTTGCCGTTATACGTCCATTTGATATCTAACTTACTGTCAATACCCTCTACTTTAAATCCTGCCTTTTTACTGGTTTGTGATACCAAAACAAAACCTTCAGGGCTAAGTGCACGGTAAAGAGTCACATCGTCTCCTATTGTTATCCCTTTATATGCTTTTTCTGTAATGATATTGCCATCAGGTCCAAATGTGGCTAATGTGGCTTTCTTCTTACTATTGTCGTAAAAAAGAAATAGTGAGGCTTGGTCATTACCGGCAAAGGCCAGTACATCTCCAAGGCCTTTGGTGTCTAACTCTTGTGTCATCATTGGAGCCAGCATAGGATCCAGCATAGCAAGAGTAATTTTATCCTTATGCCCTGTTTTTTTATATAGCGCATAAGTCATTTGGCTCATGCCCGATCCTGGTATGAGCAATGGTGTTGTATTAGCTGCGATGCTATCCAATACAAACTCTTGCGCCTGTGTTGTATTACTAGTTATTAAAGATGCAATTACAGCAACTAGAAGTGGCTTTTTTATCTTTATCATGTTTACCTATTTGTCTCTAAGATACGATAAGTATAAAAATGCGAAATATATAGTGAATGCAACGTTAAAATGAATCTACGGTTAAACCTTCTGGCATGGAGCTTGTCTTATAGTGAGAGTAATATTACTCATGATAATAAAACAGATAACCATGTATAAGAAAATGGCAATTTTAGCAGGTGTGTGCGGACTATTATTAGCAACCCCAGCTATGGCTCAACAGAGAGGCGATAAAGGACCTCGCCATCGCGACCCTAAACAAATGACCGAACAAGTAGCTAAGCGAATGAATTTTACCGATGAGCAAAAGGCCCAGTTAAAAACATTGAATCAAGAGTTCTCAGGAGACGATTATGATAGAAAAGCCTATCATGAAGGGTTTAAAAAGATATTGACAACAGAACAAAAAGAAGCGTTGGAGCAGAGACGCATGAAGATGGGAGATAGAAGGGGGCAACATAAGCCGGAATAGATGCTCTTACGATAAAACCCCGCCAAATTGCGGGGCTTTATTATGGTTGCTCTGTCTATGGTAGCTTCTTATAGCTGCAGTAGTGTTAGTGCTGGTAGTTTTTTGAAACTACTGGTATGTGCACTAAAATACCCTAAGGCGCCATTCGAAATATTAGTAACAGGGTTGGCTGGTGTAGCAGATTGAGGATTGCCACTTGCTTCTACCAGCTGTTCTAAATATTCGAAGTTCTTTTTGTCTATGCATTGCATCTCTACAGTAACCTCTCCAACTATATTGATTATTTTATCTTCATCATCTCTAGGGCCATTAAAGAGAATAGCGGCTCTATTCTTACCGTCAATAAACTCGTCTGACTCTACAAATATCTCTCCATCAAAGACTCCATTTACATATTGCTTAGCTCTGTAGTAGTTGCCTTTGGTTTCAGGGTCTCTGTAGTACACAGTAGGGTATGGCTCTTTACCATCAGGAGTGTTGACTTCCTTATAGCCAAGAGAATCGTAAGCAACTTTTGCAGGCATGGTACTGGTAGCTTTATAGGTTGTGCCTTCTACTACTACTGTTAATGTATAAGTTCTGCCTGGAGTGCCTTGTAGGGTTCTCGTTTCGTAGATGCCACCACTACCCATGTCTACTAAGGTTTCTGAATTGCCAGCATCATCGGCAATAGTAACTACTGCGCCTGATACGCCAGGGAAGTTGTTGTTCTTGTCTATGTCAATAGTCTTGGTGATCTTAACCTTGTAAGGGCCAGTAGTATCAGTTATCTCTCCCTCTATTACTATTACGGGTTTTGTATTATTAAGATTTACGTCTATCACCTTTGTGCAAGATGAGATAGATATGCCTGCTATGGCTGTAAGTGCTATATATAATATCCTTTTCATTGTTTAGAATTTAAAGTTGTAAGTAATAGATGGTACTATGCCAAACAACGATGTTTGTACAGCTTGAGTTTGTTGTGGATTGTTTGCATTTTGTTCAAATGCAATAGAGAATGGGTTGAATCGGTTATAGGCATTGTATATAGAGAATGCCCAGCTGCTCTCACGTCCTTTTTTAGTAACCTTGGTATAGGTAGCTCCTAGATCTAGACGATGGTAAGCTGGCATGCGAGAAGCATTCCTTTCTGTGTAGTAGAAATAGGTTTGCCCGTCAATGTTATACTTGCCGGCAGGGTAGGTCACCGCATTACCTGTGTTGTATACCCATATAGCAGATATGGTCCAGCGTTTAGTAAGGTCGTACATGGCTACAGCAGATACATCGTGCGTACGGTCGTATCTAGACACATACCAATCACCATTGTTGATACCATTTATTTTACGTTCAGTACGAGAAAGCGTATAGCCTACCCAACCGTTGAAACGTCCATATCTTTTCTTAAAGAATAGCTCAATACCATAAGCCCTGCCTACACCAAATAGAAGTTCGCTTTCGATCTTTGTATTTACATTCAGCTGTGCACCATTTTTATAGTCTATTTGGTTTTGCATGTCTTTGTAGTATACCTCAGCAGAGAACTCATATTTGTTATCATTAAAGTTTCTGTAGTAGCCCAAAGTGTATTGGTCAGCTACTTGAGGTTTTACATTTTCACTACTAGGTATCCAAAGGTCGGTAGGGTTGCCTGTTGTAGAGTTAGACATTAAGTGCAAGTACTGCGCACTTCTGGAATAGCCTGCTTTAATAGAAGACTCTTTGGTTAGCATATAGTTGATGCTAACACGAGGCTCCAGATTGAAATAGGTTTTAGCAAACTCCCCGCTTTGGTACTTCACGCTGTCGGTAGCATTGCCTTCTTGGTCGTAGGTATAGAAGGAGCCTGCTCCTAATAGTGTAAATGATGTAGCGCGTAAACCATAGTTAAGTTTTATCTTTTCATTTACTTTCCATTCGTCTGCTACGAACACAGCATTTTCCCAAGCAAAACGATCTTCTACATTAGTATTATTTACTTGAGAATTTGCACCTTTTGCTACTATATTACCCGGCTCAATAGTGTGGTGTATCGTATTGAAACCAAACTTTACAGTATGCTTAGTATTGGCATAGTAGGTAAACTCTTGTTTCAGGTTCCAGTCTTGTATTTTGGATTTGATGTCGAAGTTAAAGCCTGCATTAGTAATGCCTATGTTGTAGCGATAGTCGCTAAATATAGCAGAGGTGTTAGAGAAGAGTTTGCTGTTTACAATATGGTTCCACCTAAGCGTAGCTGTAGAGTTACCCCAGTCAAACCCAAAGATATTATCGAAGCCTAAAACGTCCCTACCAAAATACCCTGAAAGATATATTCTGTTCTTATCATTGATCTTATAGTTAACCTTTGCATTAAGGTCGTAAAAGTAAAGTTTACTGTTTTTTAGGTTCTCGTTGTTCGACAGTTTTAAGAACATGTCTGCATAGGTTCTACGACCTGATATCAAGAAAGAGCTTTTGCCTTTCTGTAGAGGACCTTCAACACTTAGTTTTGAAGAGATAAGACCTATACCCCCGCTTACATGGTATTTTTTATTGTTACCCTCGTTCATCTGTATATCCAGTACCGATGATAAACGACCGCCAAACTCTGCAGGTATAGTGCCTTTATATACTGTTACATCTTTTATCGCATCAGAGTTGAAGGTAGAGAAGAAACCTAAAAGGTGAGAGGCATTATATACAGGAGCTTCATCTAGTAGTATCAAGTTTTGGTCAGGTCCGCCACCACGTACATAGAAACCACTATTGCCATCGCCTGCTGAAGAGATACCCGGCATTAATGTCATGGTTTTTAAGATGTCGCGCTCTCCCATAATAACAGGAAGCTTATTAGCAGTTTTTACATCCAGCTTCATTACCCCCATTTCCGTACGCGATACGTTGGCATCTTCACGTACACTTTTTACAACCACTTCGTTTAGCTGCTTGCCTTTCTCTACCATGTCTACATCTTGGGTAATGTTTTTGTCCAGAGTAATGGCAATGGTATTTAGCTCATAGCCAATGTAGCTTACCTCGAGCTCGTAGCTGCCAGATGGCACGGTCAAGGAGTAGAATCCATACTCATTAGTAACCGTACCGGCACCTTTAAGGTCTTTTATTTTTACTACGGCACCTATTAGGGTTTCGCCGGAGGATTGTGCTTTGATCGTACCGCTTACGGTAAAATTATTTTTTTGTGCTTGAGAGACTAGGCTGCTTCCTAAAAGTAGTAGTAGAAAGAGCAGTTTTAGTTTAGACATAGCTGTGGGAACTAGTTTTGGAGAACGAATGTATTTTATTTAATAATTGATGATGTTATAAAACCTTGGGTTTTAACTATTATTTATACCAAAGACAACGCTATAATGAGATACCCCTATGTTGTTTAGAGATATAATATTAATTAATGCGTTATTTCGAATGCAAATAGACTACTATATGACTGTATAGTCAAAAACATATCGGGGAAACGGAAAGAAATGGCGGTAAACCGTAGGATTTCGTCGGGGAAGGGGGAAGGTGGTTATCTCCACTTCCAGTCTAGCTCTTCTGTATAGGGTATGTTGAGGTGCTGTGCCAGTTCTTTAAGCTTGGCAATAAGTAGCTCGCTACCTTCCATACTGTGTTTGGGTAGCAGTACTGCTTGTCCTTTTTTGAGCTTGATGAGTATTAGATTTTTCAGTTCGTTAACCTCCACCAGTTCTTCGGTGCTTACTTTACTCTCCATGCCTGCCTCTTTTGCAAATATGTAGTCGTCAGTAAGTTCTAGTATTACTTTTCTGCCAAAGCTATCTTTATAATGCTCGTTGATAAAACCTAAGAAATGTTTTTCATACCGCTTTTTGTCAAGCATAGGGCGAGCAAAAAACCATATGATAGCTAAACCCATAAATACAGCTCCAAAGGCATAGCTCTGTGTGGCTAAGAAGAAAACACCAAAAGCCAAATAGAGTAGGCTCATGCCCATTCGGCTTCTTTGACGTTTTTTATTGATCCTATCCGATTTGGTAGCACTATACATCTGATAGTCTAAAAAATCTTGTTCGGTCAAGGTGTATTCTAAGTTCATATTTCTTGTGCTTATTTTATTATCGCTTACTGCCTTCGTATAGCTCATATTCCAGCAGGCGGCAGTCTATCTTACTGTTATAAAATTCTATTCGTCGACTGGGTTTTAGTCCTATTTTTTTAGCCAAGTCTAGATTCCCTGTAAAGATATAACCATAATAACCACCGCATTTCTGCTTCATAAAATCACCTATGCGTTTATAAGTGGCTTCTAATTCAGGTTCATCTCCAAGGCGCTCTCCATATTCGGGGTTGAGTATTACTATGCCTTTCTTGCCCTGTGGCACGTGCGTGTCGGCAAAGTCTTGTTTGTTGAATTCTATCAGGTCATATACACCTGCTGCTTTAGCATTTTTTTGTGCATTGACGATGGTTTGTCTGTCGTAGTCTGTTGCTATAATGCGTAGTCCTTTTACGTCATCCTGTATTTGGTTTTCCAACTTGCCCCGTTCATCAAGATAGGCGTCTTCGTCAAACCCTTTTATGTGCATGAAGGCATAGTTGGTCCTAAATAGTCCGGGTTTGGTATTGGTAGCAATTAGTGCTGCTTCGATAGCTAATGTTCCCGAACCACACATGGGGCTGATGAATGGTGATCTTCTATCCCATTTACTCGCCAGTATTGTTGCAGCAGCCAAGGCTTCAAGCATAGGGGCACGTCCCGGTATTTTACGATAGCCATGTCTCGCTAAAGAGTTGCCCGAAGTATCGATAAACAGTTCTGCTTGTTCTTGTTTCCAAAACAGATGTACTACAGCTCCTTTTAGGTCGGCACCAGTATTGGGTCTGGTACCAGTTTTGTCCATCATACGGTCTACTATGGCATCCTTCACCCGTAGGTTGGCAAACATATTATTGTTGATGGTGTCATTAAACACATTGCTGGTGATAGAAAAGTAGCTGTCTTTTTCCAACAGGTCTTCCCAAGGGTAGCTCCGTACATTATTATACACCTCATCGGCATCTGCAGCAGTAAAAGACTTAATGCTATATAAGACCTGACTGGCACAGCGCAGGTTAAGGTTCAGTCGCATACAATCGGCCATAGTGCCTGTGATGCGTACCCCTGTTATAAAGGTTTTCTCTATGGTAAACCCTAATTCCTCTACCTCCTGCGCTACATAAGGAGCCAAACGCTTGTTACAAGTAATTGTAATAGGTGCTGCTATTGTGAATAATGACATATTACCTGCAAAGGTAGCATGGGATATTATATATTGTTACACAATTCTGTTTCAATAGTCTTATAAATGCAATAGTAATGGATATACAAATAATAAAAGAAAGGTATCAAAGTATGTCAAATGATGAGTTGTTGAGAATAATAACTCAGGATGCGAAAGGGCTTACCCCTGAAGCTATTGAAATAATACATCATGAACTGGATAAGCGGGGTATTGATAAAACAATAACGAAAGCTATTACTCAACAAAACTATAGTAGAGCAGAATTATTGAAGTTTTGCGATATTTTAAGTCATACAACATGTCCTATATGTGAGGAATCAGTAACGCCCCTCAAGGCAGCATTAGTAGCTACAACTATTGGTCTTTTGGTGGTCACCTATCATAAAACATACCTAAAAGTAGGCTGTGAGAAATGTTTAAATAGGGAAACGAATATTGCAATTGTAACATCTCTATTGATGGGTTGGTGGAGTAGGAGAGGTTTTATAAAAACTCCATTATCAATTGCTATTAACATAAAAAGCAAACGTTTTATAAAGCAAGAGGAGCATAATGATTACATGTTCATGTTTGTTGATCATTACATTCAACATATTGAAAAAGGTCAGCAAGATAAAAAGATACTTTCTGCTATTGCTGGAAAGAGGTTGATACAACATTATGGTGAAATATTGGAGGAGGAGAAAGAGAATTAATTACATCTTATTGCACATAAAGAGCTAAACGCTTGTTACAAGTAATTGTAATAAGTGCTGCTATTGTAAATAATGACATATTACCTACAAAGGTAGCATAGCTTAGGAAACGTTATCCTTGTTTTATGCATTTTCAAGAATATCAATATCTATCTTCTTCATTTTTAGCATGGCTTGTGTAGCACGTTGTGCTTTGTCTGCATCGGGGTGATTTAGTAGTTCCATTAATCTATCAGGTATTATCTGCCATGATAAACCAAATTTGTCTTTCAGCCAACCACACATGCTTTCCTCGCCGCCATCTGCGGTTAGTGCATCCCAATAGTAATCTACTTCTTCTTGGTCTTTACAATGCACAACAAATGATACCGCTTCGTTGAATTTAAACATTGGACCTCCATTAATAACGCCGTATTCCTGACCAAAAAGAGTAAAACTACCAGTAAATAGTGGCCCATCTGGTGTACGTCTATTTATGTTGTTTATACTGGCATCTTTAAATGTTTTGATATAGAAGTTAATCGCCTCTTCGGCATTATTATCAAACCAAAGGAAAGGAGTTATTTTTTGCATAGTGTTTCGCTTTAATAGCTACAAACTTAGCTGCTTTTTGTACTAATGCTAGGGCTTGTTTGCGACATTAATAAGGGGCGATGTATCTGAAATAAAAAGCAAGTAATGAGAAAACCCACTACTTGCTAACTATTATCTATAATTGATTAGTGCCTTACAGGTCTTTCTTTGCAAGGTAGAAGTCCACCATCTCATAATCACTCTGTTCCCTTTCTTCCATTGCAGTAACGGTTTTTGGTGGAGGTACTATCACCTTGTCACCTTTTTTCCAGTTGAGCGGCATAGCTACTTTGTTCTCGTCACTTGTTTGTAATGCTGCTAAAACTCTTTTTATCTCATCCATGTTTCTACCTACGTTAAGCGGGTAATACATGATCAGTCTTATCTTTCCGGTAGGATCAATAAAAAACACAGCTCTTACAGCAGCCGTTTCACTTTCACCGGGCTGCAGCATACCATATAGTTTAGCCACTTTCATGTCAATATCTGCAATGATGGGAAACTTCATTAGTATGCCCATGTTCTTCTTCACGTTATTTACCCATGCTATATGAGAGTGTATACTGTCTATACTCAATCCCATTAGCTTTGTGTTTTGCTGCTTAAAGTATTCTTCTTCAGTAGCAAATGCAGACATCTCCGTTGTGCAGACAGGGGTGAAATCAGCGGGGTGAGAGAAAAGCAGTACCCAGCTATCTTTGTTGTAGTCGCTAAACTTTAAATTTCCAATAGTGGTTACGGCTTCAAAGTCTGGTGCCATGTCTCCTATGCGTGGCATGGTCATTATGTTTTCTGTTTCTGTATTCATTTTGTTGGTTTTTATTACTTAATAGTTTTTAGTCATTATATACTATGCTGCTGTTATCAGAAGCAATATTTAAAATTAGGTATAAGCGTTTATGAAAAATGTGACTAAAGTCACATTAGCAACTGATTTTTAACAGAACTGTAGGGCAATTTAAAGCGCCACCCTTTTAGGTGGCGCTTTGTATATGTTAAGCGTTATTTATTTTTTAGGAGGTTCAATATTTGATCCTGAAGCACACTGCCAGTAATTAATATTCTTTTTAGTAGGGCAGGGATGTCCTGGGCCACCACAAGTCATCACCTGTATCGATATGTTTTGAGGTAATTGATTATTAAAAACAGAAGTAGGAATGCGGATAATGCCTACAGTGTCTTTGCCCGAATATTGTGTGCCTGCTTGATAGTACACAAATGTATCAGGTGGTATTGTAAAGCCACTACCACTACCCATAAAGAAATAGTTGGCTGTAGAAGGCTGGTTTGATGGTACTGTCCATTTTACGGTGTCAACATAATAATTGCCTTTTTTACTAAAGCCTCCATTATAAGTAGCCACAACAGGATATACAGGACTGTCGATACTTGGCATAAGATTATAGCTTACCGATTTTTGCCATTGTTGCCAGTTGCTACTGGTAGGGCATGGCGTGTTAGGGCCACCACAACTATTTACCGTCATTGGTATCATTGGGTTTGAGCAATTGCCGAATAAAGAGTCAGGTATAGCTACCCAGCCTATAGTGTCTGTTGAGGAAAAGAAATTCCCATACTGGAAAGAAAGGAATTGCTCAGGCGTTATGGTAAAGCCAGGACCAGCACCCATAAAAAAATATTGGGCATTGCTAGGCTGGTTGTTAGGCACTTTCCATCTTAGCGTGTCAATATATTGGTTGCCGATATGAACAAAGCCACTATTATATATAAGTGTATCGGCATAGACAGGTAGTAGGCTACTATGTTTAGGTATTTTGATATTACCCATGTCGCATAATGTAAGGGTAATGGTATCAGAGTTATCACTACTTATTAAAGTGCCACTTTGCCCAAGTACATCGTCAAAAGCAAATGCATATATCTGTGGTATTGCTTTGTGCAATGCCTTAGTATATAAGTTATACCAAGGTCCGGTAATCTTAGGTGCTTTTAGTTGTTTGTTATACTTGTAGTAAGGGTATTTAGTAGTGTCATTAATATAAGAGTCATCGATCAGCATACTGTCAGGAGCGGGTAGTAGCCCAACCGTAAAGGCAGCAGTTATGTTTTTTACTATGATACTAATCACCATTTTGTTAGTAGTTAAGAATGGAGAAGTGCCCGGAGCAAAAAAGTTGAATGAGGTGGCTTGATTCATGTTTATACTCACTACGATGGGCTTCCCTTTTTTAGGCTTGTTAGTAAACACCCACAATCCCTTTTTTATTTTTTTGCTGGTAAACATATATGCTCCGGGATCCTCTTGGGGTTTGGTATGGTAGGTATCAAATATTTGCCCACCTGTATCTCTCAGCTCATCGCAATTGATCTTTAAAATATTTGATTCATAGTATTTTGTCAGACTGTCGATGTAATTATATGTATTGCCCGTTAGGTAGCTTGTGTCAAAATTAGGAGACATGTATGGAGCGTCGATACGTAGAACTGTATTGGAATCTGTTATCTCTAAAGCCCTCCATTTTTTGTTTTTATTGCTATCCAGTACGCCAATAATTGTTTTTAAAAGATCTGGTCTATTAGCATTTGGTGGTGGTCCGCTAGAATCGTTAGAACTTTTAAGCCCTATAGGTATAGCAAAAAAGTCTACCGCGGTAGGGTCTATATACATAGTGTTCTTAAGGTTGTATGTAAACTCGAACTTGTCGTAAATAATGTCATAGTTTACATCTGTAATATTGCTTGCGCTTGGTGCTTGCAGACTCCAAGAAGAGTCTACCGTAGATTGTACTGGAGGCATGTACAAGGGGTAGTTTAGAGAAACCATACACCGACCGCTAATGGTATTGGGGATGAGTACAGTTACTGACTTAGTTTTTTTGTTGAAGCCTTTAAGCTTATCTAAACGGTAAGTGTATTTAGACGAATTCGTGTTTTGGTCGATCTTTACCAAGCTGCCCTTGTACAATTTGCTAGTGCTGTCATAAGTGAGTTCTAAAACGCAATGGTTGGCAGCTGTGGTAGTGTCTTGAGCCAAGAAGATCATATAGGCGTGTATGCCGCCCTTTGTGTTTCCGGTGTAGTCTACAATTTTTAAAGGGTAATACTTTGCTTGTGCCTGTAGGCAAAATAAAAAAAGGTACAATAATGCAGCGAATATGCTTTTGCTATTCAGTTTCATGGTGCTTGGTTTTAAGTGTTACAATAAATGATAGTGTATTGTAGGTAGGTGTAAAATTAATTCATAATACTTGCAAAGTGATATAGTATCAATTGAATACATGACATCTGTCATATATGGTTATTGTTAATAGTCGTATTTTTAGTTTCAGAGACTCATGGAAATAATAGAATATATTCAGAACTGGCTAGATGCACACCCAGCCACGTGGAGTATTATCAAATACCTTTTGTGGGTAGGGTTAATTATTGTAGCTATATCTGTAATTAGAAAAATGCTTAAAAAAGCATTGCCTGATACTTCTGTTAGGTACAAGTCGCAAAAGGCGGTAGAGATATTAGGCTACCTACTTATCATTCTGCTCACTATTACCTACTTCACAGGCAAGATAGGAGACCTGACGCTTGCAATAGGTTTGCTTACTGCAGGTATTACCATTACCCTGCAAGAATTGATATTAAGTATTGCGGGTTCGTTCTATATCTTTTTAGTAAAGGTGTATAAGCCGGGAGATAGAATAGAGATAAACGGTATAAAAGGTGATGTAATAGATATCGATAGTATCTACACAACCATGATGGAAATTGGAGAATGGGTAAGTAGTGATAACTATAGTGGTAGGATAGTAAAGTTGAGCAATGCCTTTGTTTTTAAAGGCCCCATTTATAACTATTCTCAAGATTTTCCTTTTGTTTGGGATGAGTTCGATCTTCCTATAAGATATGGCTCGGATATGGAAAAGGCCAAGTCTATTGTTATTAGCATAGCTTCAGAACTGTTGTCAGAATATGTGGAGCAATCGGTAGCCAACTGGAAGACTGTAGTAGAGAAGTACTATATAGAAGATGCGAACGTTGCCCCTACATTGGCAATTACCATGACAGATAATTGGATGCAATTCAACCTTCGTTATATAGTAGATTATAAAAAAAGAAGATGGGTAAAGCATGAGCTGAACGAAAGGATAGGCGCGGCTATACAGGCTACTAATGGGGTAGTTCACCTAGCATCTGCAACAGTTGAAATAGTAAGGATACCTACAGTAGACCTTAAAGGGGACAAGTAAGCTTTTATTTGCATATATATGCGGTAATTTTTAACTTGTATGTCTGCACACATTGTTACAATGCAAACAACACAACAAATATCTGTTACCCAACAAGTGGTAGACTTGCTGAACCGAGGCAGAAAGCGAGAGCAAATTGTAGAAGAGCTTTTGGCTGAAGGGCATGAAGCATATTTTATAAAGAACCTCGTAGAAGAAACGTATCAAATGCGTACTGCTAAGCTCCGTTCACAAGGCTTGATCTTGATATTGATAGGAGCTGTTATTTGTTTACTCAGTTGCATCCTTACCATTACCACAACATCCAGCCTTTCTCTTGTGCTTTTTGGTTTAACTACAGTAGGTATTCTTTTTGTGTTTGGGGGGCTAGTCAAAATATTTGGCTAAGTACCTTACAATTGCTTAACTTGACGTGTTTTATTAATCATTTATCTTCGCCGTTCAATCATAGAATAGCCACTTAATGAATAGATACTCCCATTTTCTATTATGCTTGTTGGCAGTCATTTTAGTAGCCCCAGCTACTGCACAAGAAGAAAAGAAAAAGGACCACACTCAGCGTAACAGACTGATTTTGGTAGGTACACTACATGCCGCCTCTATGGGCTTTACGTTTTATGGATTGAATAAAGCTTGGTATGAAGATTACCCGCGTAGTAGTTTTCATACGCGCAACGATATTGGGGTATGGAATCAAGTAGACAAGCTAGGGCATGCTTATAGTGGCTATGCAGTAGCGGGCATTCTTACTGATGTTTATAGTTGGACAGGTGTCAGAAAGAAAAAAGCTGTATTGATAGGGTCAACAAGTAGTTTAGCCTTTCTTTCTATCATAGAGTTTTTAGATGGTCATTCGTCGGAATGGGGTTTTAGCTATGGTGATATGGGGGCAAATGTAGCTGGTGTTGCTTTGTTTGCTGGTCAGGAGCTGTTATGGAAAGAACAACGGATACAATTTAAGTTTAGCTATCATAACAAAAGCTATGACCCTACCTACCAGTACGTAACCCGACAGCGTTTTGGGAAAGGACAGGGAGAGCGCATCCTTAAAGACTATAACGCACAAACTTATTGGCTATCCGTCGGGGTACATCAGTTTGGTGTATCGTGGTGGCCCAAATGGTTGAACGTGGCACTAGGTTATGGTGCCAACCAAATGTATGGCGCGTACAATAACTCTTGGACAGATGAGAATGGTGTTGGTGTAAATGCAAATAATATTCCTCGCGAACGCCAGTTTTATATTTCTCCTGATATCAACTTGTCGGTTATCAATACCAAGAGCGGGCTTTTGAACGCAATATTTGACAGGTTGTATATAAAGATACCATCACCGGCATTAGAGATCAATACCGAGACGGGTTTGCATTTTCATCCTATTTATTTTTAGAAGGAATACGCTTAGGGTTCTGTAGTTCATAGTAGCCTATCGTCTAGATGGTTTAAAGTCTTATTTTTATACAATGAGATACGGATTCTTATTAACAGTATTACTATTGGCCGCTTGTAGCGCTCCCGAGTCTAGCAAGCCAAAAGCAAAAGGAGGCTATGTAATAGCACTGGATGATATGAAAAAGATAGAAGTAGGGAATGGAGAAACAGTATATCAAGCTGAAGGGAAGAATAATAATATGACATCCATGTCTTTTGTGATCACAGAAACACAAAAGGGAGGAGGCCCGCCATTACACGTGCACCCTGTAGAGGAAGCGCATGTGGTACTCAATGGTACTGTTACTTACCATATTGCGGATACAGAGTTTACCGTTACAGCACCATATATTGTAAGAATACCTGCCAACACACCGCATACATTTATCAATGCAGGAGATACGGTACTTAATCTTATTGGTGTATTTGGTCAGGATAATTTTGGTCCTTATCAGCCGATAGCAGATAATCCATTGATTCAGTAATACGACACTTTATCAATTTATTCACAATACTATTCGTTATTCATTTTATAATTATTCTACCTTCGGTGTAGAACTAAACATCTAGAGTATGAGAAAGCCATTATTAGCAGTGCTTGCTTTGGGCTTGTTGACCTCAGGTTGCGTAAGCACTAAAAAATACAAAGACCTACAATCGCGCTACAGCAAATTACAACAAACATCCAACGCAAATACTGCGGAATGGACAAGTAAAAACCAAGACTGTGAAAGGAACTTATCTGCATCCAGAGAAAGGGTGACAGGATTGGAAGAGCAACTGGCTTCAGAAAGAAGAAATGCAGCATCGTTACAAAATGCTTTAGATAAATGTTTGACCTCTACTAATCAAGGAAGCGTGAACATTGCTAAACTGGTAGATGAGATAAAAGCGTCTAATGAATACATACAACACTTGGTCAATTTAAAGAACAAGAGCGACTCACTTAATGTAGTATTGACCAATAACTTGACCCGCTCTCTAAGTAGAGAAGAGTTAAAGGATGTAGATATAAAAGTGCTAAAGGGAGTAGTGTATATCTCTTTGTCTGATAATATGCTGTATAAATCAGGTAGTTATAATATTTCTACTCGTGCAGGAGAGACATTGAGCAAGATCGCAAAGATCATCAAAGATTACAAAGACTATGAAGTACTAGTTGAAGGTAATACAGATAATGTTCCTATTACAAGAGAGAATATTAGAAACAACTGGGACTTGAGTGCGTTACGTGCTTCATCGGTAGTACAGGCATTGCAAAACGAATATGGTGTAGACCCTAAACGCATGACAGCTGGTGGGCGAGGTGAGTATAATCCCGTTGCCGATAATGATACAGAAATGGGCAAGACTAAGAATAGAAGAACCGAGATTATCATTACACCTAAGCTAGATCAGTTCATGGATTTGATAGAGAAGGGACCAGAAGGAGAGTAATGAATGATGCGATGAATGTTATTTCTAAAAATTTGGTGCTTTCAGGTATTGGGGTTGAACTTCAACCCATGCTAGAAGAACATATACCAATGCTATTGACGGTAGCATCTGAAAAGCGTATATGGGAACATTATCCTTTTGATGGTTCTATAGCTGCTAGGTTGGATAAAGAGTTAAAGAAGTCATTAGCTAAAAAAGAAAAACTAAAGCAATTTCCTTTTATTATAAAGAAAAAAGCAGAAGAAAAAATTATAGGGAGTACCAGGTTCTTGAATATAGATCTAGAAAATCGGAATGTTGAGATAGGGTTTACATGGTTACATCCAGACTATTGGGCAACCGGAGTAAATACTGAGTGTAAGTTATTATTAATGACTTATTGTTTTGAAGAGTTAGACCTAGAAAGAGTACAGTACAAAACAGACGAATTAAATATTCGTTCCCGAAAAGCTATAGAAAAATTAGGGGGACAGTTTGAAGGAATACATAGAAATGATAGACTTCGCGATAATGGGACTTATAGATCTTCTGCGTTTTATAGTATTCTAAAGTCTGAATGGGAAAGCATAAAGCAGCAATTAATGGAAAGAGTAAAACAATATTAATCCTTCTCTCAAAATCAATATTGTTACAACGATAAACATATAAGGAAAAAACGCCAATAATCAAAATTCTTTTTGCCTATCATTCAACACTTATAAAATAACTGAACTTAAACGCTCTTTGCTGACCTTTGTACCTACAATGTATAGCAAAAAGCATTTAACTGTTATAGGGTCTGGCTTTTCAGGTTTGGCATCAGCATGTTATGCTGCCAAGCATGGCTATGCAGTGTCGGTATATGAAAAAAATGATACTATAGGTGGTAGAGCTAGGTGTTTTGAAGAGCAAGGGTTTGTGTTTGATATGGGGCCTAGCTGGTATTGGATGCCTGATGTGTTTGAGCGATTCTTTAGTGATTTTGGCAAAAAGGTGAGTGATTATTACGACCTGGTAAAGCTAGACCCTGGTTTTCAAATCTTCTTCAAGGAGCAAGAACCTCTTGCCATACCCGCCAGCATAGAAGAACTATACAATACATTTGAGCAGATAGAGCAGGGCGCTGCTAAGCAATTACAACGTTTTTTGAAAGATGCGGCTTATAAATATCAAGTAGGCATGCAGGACTTGGTGCACAAGCCAGGCTTATCTATTACTGAGTTTATGAATATGGATGTGCTACGAGGGGTGGCTAAAACTCATTTATTCCGCTCTGTAAAGAAACATGTAGCCCAATATTTTAAGGACGAGCGTTTGGTTCAGCTGATGGAGTTCCCTATTCTATTTCTGGGTGCAATGGCAAAAGATATTCCTGCTTTATACACATTGATGAACCATGCCGCTTTATCGCAAGGTACATGGTACCCTATGGGTGGCATGCATAAAATTGTTGAAGCGATGGAGTCTTTGGCTCGCGAACTGGGTGTTGAATTTCATACCAATGCCGAGGTGACAAGAATAGATGTAGAAAAAAATGCTGCTAAAAGTATTATAGTAAATGGTAGCCGTGTAGAGACAGACTATATCATAGCATCGGGTGATTATAGCTTTGTAGAGCAGCACCTGCTGCAACAGCAACACAGAAACTATACGAAAGCGTATTGGGATAAGAAGACATTTGCCCCATCTAGTTTGATCTATTATGTAGGCGTCAACAAAAAGGTAAAGAACCTACAACACCACAACCTATTCTTCGATGCTGATTTTGATGGTCATGCCAAGGAGATATATGAAACAAAAGAGTGGCCAAAACGTCCGCTGTTTTATGTTTGTTGCCCCTCAAAAACAGATAGTAGTGTAGCACCAGAAGGGCATGAAAACTTGTTTATACTCATACCTATAGCACCGGGTATAGAGGATACGGAAGCAATAAGGGAACGGTATTTTCCACAGGTAATAAAAAGAATTGAAGAGCATTGTGGTGATGAAATAGCAGCACATGTAATCTATAAAAAGAGTTATTGCGTAAATGATTTTGTGAAAGACTATCATGCTTATAAGGGTAATGCCTATGGTTTAGCTAATACGCTAAAGCAAACAGCCATACTCAAACCATCCATCAGAAATAAAAAAGTGAAGAACCTGATATATACAGGTCAGCTAACAGTGCCAGGACCAGGAGTGCCACCGTCGCTTATATCTGGGAAATTGGCTTACGAGCAGCTGGCTAAATAATAACAAAACAATACTCAATATATGAAGCATTTGTTTGACAAGGTATCTGAGACAACAAGTAGAGTTACTACCAGAACGTATAGCACTAGCTTTTCGCTAGGGATACTATGCCTTAACAAAAGGTTAAGGTCGGCGATATACAATATATACGGCTACGTGCGTTTTGCTGATGAAATTGTAGATACTTTTCATGATTATGATAAAGAAACGTTATTACAAGAATTTAAAGAAGAGACCTACAAAGCAATAGAAAGAGGTATTAGCCTCAATCCTATATTGAACAGCTTTCAACAAACGGTGAATCAATATGGTATTGAGCAAGAACTAATTGACTGTTTTCTAAATAGTATGGAAACCGATTTGGGGAAAGCAGACCATGATACCCTTTCATACGAGGAGTATATTTTGGGCTCTGCAGAAGTGGTAGGTTTGATGTGCTTGCATGTTTTTACAGAGGGAGATAAGGCATTGTATCAAAAGCTAAAACCATCTGCCATGAAGCTTGGCGCAGCCTTCCAGAAAGTAAACTTTCTGCGCGATATGAAGGATGACTATCAAGCATTGGGCAGAACCTATTTCCCGGGAGTAGATATGAAAGAGTTTACCAGAACGGACAAAATAAAAATAGAGTATGAGATAGAACGAGATTTTGCAGCGGCGCTAGAAGGGATTAAGCAATTACCTGAAAGCTCAAGATTTGGCGTATACGTTGCTTATGTCTACTACAAGCGTTTGTTTGCAAAAATAAAATCAATGCCATCAGACCATGTGCTAGAAACCAGAGTAAGGATACCTAACCATCATAAATTAGGTCTATTATTTACATCTTATTTCAAACATAGCTTAAGACTAATATAATGACTTGGATATACATACTCGTAACGATAACGGCAGCCGTGTCTATGGAAGGAGTAGCATGGTTGGCACACAAATACCTAATGCATGGTTCTTTATGGAATCTGCATGCAGACCATCATAAAAAGACCTCAAGTTCGTTTTTCGAAAAAAATGATTACTTCTTTCTAATATTTGCATTGCCCGGTATTGCACTGATGGCTGTTGGCACTTTTGTGCCATCGCTTACAATTCTACTATTTGCAGGTATAGGTATCACGATATATGGGTTCACCTACTTTTTTGTGCATGATATTTTTATTCATCAACGGTTTAAAATACTAAGGCATACAGATAATTTTTATTTCCGTGCTATAAGAAGGGCTCATAAAATGCACCATAAACATTTGGGTAAAGAAGACGGTGAGTGTTTTGGCATGTTGTGGGTGCCCATGAAATATTTTAAAGAAGAGCTTAGAAAAGATAAAGCTATTGGATAAACAATATATATACCTACTTATTGATTTGATGTGCATCATCGTTCCATTGATAGCATCATTTCATCCAAAATCTCCTTTTTATAAGGAGTGGAGGTGGTTTGTACCAGCTAATATTGCTGTTGCTGTATTGTTTTTAATATGGGATGCTGCTTTTACCCGAATGGGTATTTGGGGCTTTAATGATGATTACATTATGGGTATAAGATTAGGAAATCTGCCGCTAGAAGAGGTCTTGTTCTTTATATGCATCCCTTACGCATGCACCTACACCTATTATGTATTGAGTAAGTATATAAAATTTTCTTTTGCAAAAGTAGCAAGACAAAGAACCTATCTGCTAGTAGGAGTATTATTACTATTAGTGATATTTAATTACGAGCGCCTGTACACTGCTATCACTTTTTTCTCTTTAAGTGTATTCTTAGTGTTGTTAATGAGACAAAAAGTAAATTATATAGATCGCTTTTATATCACGTACTTAATTATCCTTGTACCATTTTTTCTGTCTAACGGTTTGCTTACCGGTAGTTGGTTGTCTAGTCCTATCGTGTGGTATGACGATAACCATAATTTAGAGATAAGACTTTTTACAATACCTGTAGAAGATACTATGTACGCATTGCTCATGCTGCTAATGAATGTGTCTGGGTACGAATGGTTGAAAAGTAAATCAGTGTCGAAAACAATAAGTGTTAACAATGTAAAACTTGAAGAAGCATGATAATAAGTAGAGAAGAAAAGGTGATATGTGTAAACGAGCAAGATGAATACTTAGGTCTTGCTAATAAGATGCAAGCACATATTGATGGTACATTGCATAGAGCATTTTCTGTATTCATTATGAATGATAGTGGTGAGATGCTGTTGCAGCAGAGAGCAAAGAATAAATATCACTCTCCGGGTTTATGGAGTAATGCTTGTTGTTCGCACCCACGCTTTGGTGAAAGTACCACTGCAGCAGCCCACCGAAGAATGAGAGAAGAGATGGGGTTTGATTGTTCGATTGAGAAGATATTTACGTTTAGATATAAGGCTGAAGTAGGGCAGGGCTTAATAGAAAATGAGTACGACCATATTTACATCGGAAATTATAGTGGCGAAATCATACCCAATAAAGAGGAGGTGGCTAGTTATAAATACGTGGCTATTGACGACCTTTACGAGTGGATGAAAAAAGAACCTCAATTATTCACAGCTTGGTTCAAAATGGTGTTACCTGAATTTATTGAGAATCGACTAGTCGTTTCGTAGCACGTGCAGACCGTGTTGTTTTATTAAGTATTTTTAAAACAAACTACTTAGTATGACAACTGTTAATCCATACCTTACTTTTTTGGGTAATTGCGAAGCTGCCTTCAATCATTATAAATCAATTTTCGGAGGCGACTTTACTTACGTAGGTCGTTTCTCAGACATGCCACCTCAAGAAGGGCAGCCACCATTGCCAGAGGAGATGAAGAACCTCATTATGCATATATCATTGCCCATCAGCAAAGAAACCATACTTATGGGTAGTGATACAGGAGGTGAGTGGGCTCCTAAGGTAACTATAGGTAATAATATCACCATCTCAATTAGTACGGATAGTAAAGAAGATGCAGATAAGTTTTTTAATGGCTTATCAGAAGGGGGTAATATTACTATGCCTATTGGCCCTACGTTTTGGGGCGATTATTTTGGTATGTGCACCGATAAGTTTGACATAAACTGGATGGTAAGCTATAACGAAAGAATGCCTGAAGGGAAAGAATAGTATGGCTATGAATAAGGGACGGCGCATCTACTTCTTTGCCTTATTTAGATTCTCTTGCACCCTCATTTTTACCATTTTATGAATAAGATCTAATGGCATAGGCTCGTCTATAGGAAACTGTATAGAGCCTTTGCCCGTTTTGTATTTAGACAACTCTTTCTTAAATGCGGCATTGCCTGACGGGAGCGCATAAAAGCCAATATGGTTTTTGTAGGCTGCATAGTATACCAGCATGCCATTTTGTTTGAATGCAGGCATATTATAGCTGATAGTTTCTTTGGCATCTGGTGCTGCGGCACTAATCGTTTTTCTTATTACTGCTAATATTTCCTGGGTATCCTTAGGGAAGGATAGGTGATACTCATCTATTGTGCTGTACTTGATAGCCATTCTCCTAAAGTACTAAGTACTAGAAATCAATAAAACTTTCTTTTTAAAATAAACTTTCAGTAATTATTGAAAGTTTAGTAAAAATGTATTAGCTTTACTATGTAAAAGGAATTTGGGAGAAAGAAATGGAAGCCATTGATCATTTAAAAGATAAGTCATGAATTACAACATACTTGCATACGGTGTTTATCTGGTTACCATGGTCTTTATCATTGTTTATGTAGGCAAGCTGTTTCATCGTAATGGTCGTCATTTTATTCTGGCTCTTTTTAAAGGGGATGTAGCTCAAACAGATACGATGAACAATATCTTGCTGTTGGCCTATTACCTTTTCAATATTGGATATGCATTTGTAAAACTTCGTTACTGGATCAAGGTAGATAGTATAGAGGTATTACTGTCGAGCTTGGGAGGCAATATTGGTTTGTTGATCCTCATATTAGCATCCACGCATTACTTCAATATGGCACTCATTTATTTTTTATCAAAAAGGCAAATACAATCATTCACTAATAAATAGTTTCAATTATGAACAACCAACTGATCGTCACCGCGTATTTAATTTATTTACCAATAGCATTACTGCTTACAGGATTTGTTGCACATACATTGTTTAAAAATGGTTTGGTATTTATGCGCGATATATTCTTTGGCAGAGAAGAGATAGCTGTAGCTACCAATACACTATTTAAAATAGGCTTTTACCTACTCAACTTAGGTTTTGCACTTTATATCTTGGAGATCAACGGAGTGCTGGCAGGCACACAAGACACTATAGAGGCACTAAGCTACAAGATAGGAGGCTTTAGCATTTACCTAGGTGTTATGTTGTTTTTTAATCTCTACCTTTTCTTCAGAGGAAAAAGAATTGCTAAGAAAAGACATGAAGAAAGAGTGTTTATGGAAAAAATAAATGCTGCTACACCTACAACCTAATATCACTTGCATTAATTGTTATCACGGCCTGCTTTATTGTAGACCGTGTTTTTTTATGTTATAAGTTAACTGTATTTGTCAGATTGAAGGTATATTTAAGCATGAGAACTATGCTTGTAACCCTATTGTTTTTTTTAGCTGCAAACACTTTTGCACAAGAAAGAATTTATGTGTCTGAAATAACTGAATATAAAGAGCATGCCACCCGCGAATCTTTCAAGGAGTTTTTCAAAAAAAGAATGGATAATAGACAGGCATATAAAGGTAAAAGCTATAGGTATGATATAGTACATGAAGACAGTCTGTTTATCTATTACGGTATTTTGTGCATCACAGAGCAGGGTAGAGAGTATGTGTCTCATTTGTATAAGACAAATAGGACTCATGTTAAGTCTCTATTCCCAGCTTATCAGAGCATAGAAGGTTATCATATAAGAAGAAAGGCAGAGACCTACATTCCCGAAATAATATGGATAGAAGGAGGTGCTTCTTACGCTTATGCTAACATAGATATATCTCTAGATGCAGATACGATAAAGGTCGTATACGACAAATACGAAAAGAAGGACTTCTTATTTAAAAAGAGTAATCATCATTTGATCTGTTTTGATAAACATGACTTGACCTTACTTCGCATAAAAGAATTAGATAAACCACAATCTACATCTGGTAAGAAAAAATAGCCTTACTCTAAAGCACAAGAACCACCACTTGCCATAGCTCCCGTATGTTGTCTGCTGCAAGCTGTTTCGGCTTCGCTTCTTCTCTTTGCTTTAAAAGTGGTTTTAGAAGTACTGATAGAAGAGCCTGGGTAAACACATATGCATGTGTATTTGCGCTCACAAGAAGACAATAATATAATGCTTGCCATTATGGCTATGTTTAGAAGTAATGCTTTTTTCATAGTTTTTATGTTTGGCTACTGTGTATTTCAAATACTATGCCATTATGTATATAGGTTCGATTATAATAATGTGAAAGAGGTTTGCTAAATTTAAAAATGTCTCAAACTTTTCTTGATGAGGTAAATAATATCTACCCGCTTAGCAATGAGTTGCAAGAGGTGCTTACACAATATTATGAAGTAGTTGATTGCCCTAAAAAACAGCTGCTTTTAAAAGCAGGGCAAACATGTAATCATGTTTATTATATAGTGAAAGGTTTGATTCGCAGCTATTATATTAGAGATAGCGAAGAGATATGTTCCCGATTTATGCAGGAGGAACATATTGCATTGTCTATTGATAGTTTTTATACAAGAAAACCCGGCGTAGAATATATTGAAACGGTAGAGGACTGCACATTGGTGAAAATGAACTATGAAGACCTGCAAAATATTTATAAGCAATACCCCGAGTTTAACTTTATTGCAAGGGTATGGACGGAGCACTATTGTATAATGAGTGATGAAAAACTATTAATGCTCAGGAAGAATAGTGCTCAGGAACGTTATTTGTTCTTTATGGAAAACCACCCGGATTTGATACAACGACTGCCGCTTACCTATATAGCTTCTTATCTAGGTATGAGTTTAGAGACTTTGAGCAGAATAAGAAAAAAGCTAAGTGCGTAGAATTTGACTTTTGTCAAATGTTTTCAGCAAATAGCTCTATAGCTTTGCATTATGAAAAAAGCTATTAATATAGGTCTATTGCTTGCCTCACTGTTTGGCTATATGGAGTGGGGAAATAACTACAGCAACTTTGTCTATGAGGTAGAGTATGGTCTATTCACTAGTATAACAGATAAGTCAAAATCGTTTCTACATCCATTTATACTTATTCCTTTGCTAGGGCAGCTATTGTTATTGTTTACGTTCTTTCAGAAGAAACCTAGTAAGGTGTTGAGCATTATAGGCATGGTTTGCCTTAGTGTTATTATGTTTTTCTTGTTTTTTATTGGTTTCCTTGGTCCCAATATCAAGATCATGCTTTTTGCACTACCGTATGTGCTAATAAGTGTCTTGTTTATATGGTATAATAGAAAAAAGAAAAGTGTCTGATAATTGTAGTGATAAAAGATATTTTATACTACTATTTCTAGTACTTTTAAAAAAGTATGGAATGGTTAGACCTGTATAAAGTACAAATAGTAGAGTCGATAGCGGTAGTGCTATTATACCTATTGGTAGGAGCATTGTTTACAAAGGCTATAGAGAAAGTAGCCGTAAGGCTAGAGTATCAGCGCTCTAGGGTGAAAATGTTTAAAAAAGTACTGCACTTTATAGTAGTGGTAGTATGCTTGCTACTGCTTATGCTCATATGGGGGGTAAACCAATCGAGGTTACTATTCTTCTTGTCTTCTTTCTTAACCGTATTGGGTGTTGCGTTTGTGGCACAATGGTCTATACTTTCCAATATTACTGCAACGATCATATTGTTCTTCAACCATCCGGTACGCATAGGTGACTATATATCTGTAGCGGAAAAAGATGCAGTGGTAGAAGGTAAAGTAAGTGATATAGGGATTTTCTTTATTAGTATAAAAACCAAGGAAGGGGAGCTGATCACCATACCTAGTAATGTATTTATTCAAAAAGCTATAAAGAAGAGTAATAGCTAGGAGATATGGCTATATAAGCCGTAACTTCACACCTGTTTTGTAAATATTTTTTACATTTAAGTAAACCTAAACGTTAGAGAAATTGAGAGTACTTTTAGTATATCCTGAGATGCCGGATACCTTTTATGCTATGAAGCATTTTATGCACGTAGTAGATAAAAAAGCGGCATACCCTCCATTAGGTTTATTGACGGTAGCATCGCTACTGCCCGATAGTTGGGAGAAGAGATTGGCAGACCTTAATGTTGCGCCTATTAAAACGACTGACCTACAGTGGGCTGATTATGTTTTTCTTTCGGCTATGAATGTGCAGGAGGAGTCTGTAGGAGAAATAGTAAAGCTATGTAAAGAGGTGGGTGTAAAAATAGTGGCGGGTGGAACATTGTTTACCCATGAGCATTACCGCTTTCCTGAGATAGATTACTTTGTACTAAATGAGGCGGAAATAACATTGCCTCTTTTTCTGGAAGACTTGGAGAAAGGTGAGCTAAAGCCTATATATAGAACTAAAGAGTTTGCAGACGTTAGCACTTCGCCATTACCTTCTTTCGACCTGATAGATAAAAGCGAGTATTTGTATGATATTATCCAGTACTCAAGAGGGTGCCCATACATGTGCGACTTTTGTGATGTAACGGCATTGCTAGGCAGGCGACCAAGAACCAAAACACCTGAACAAATAATAGAAGAGCTAGATGCTATAAACGATGATGGCAATACACAGTTGGTATTGTTTGCCGATGATAACCTTATAGGTAACAAACGTATTCTTAAAGCAGAGCTTTTGCCGGCACTTATAGAATGGCGCAAGAAGACAAAACCTTCATTTTATTTTGCTACACAGCTCACGGTAAACTTGGCCGATGATGAAGAGCTGATGCAGAAATTGATAGATGCAGGTTTCAGGCACATCTTTATCGGTATTGAGACACCTTCGGAAGAGAGCCTGAAAGTTTCTCATAAAACACAGAACCTTAAGAAAAATCTATTACATACTATTCATTATATCCATAGTAAAGGGTTTATTATTTCAGGAGGATTTATTGTAGGGTTTGATACAGACGATGCAAGTATCTTTCAAAGGCAAATACAGTTTATACAAGAAAGTGGTATTCCTTTACCTATTGTAAATATTCTTAAGGCTCCTCCGGGTACAGATCTGTACAAGCGTATGAAGATGGAACGACGCTTATCAAAACCTTTTGCATTTACAGAGGGAGATACCAACCTGATACCTGTGATGGATCCTGTAGTGTTATACGAAGGGTTTATTGATGTTATCGACCATATTTATACTCCCAAAGGTTCTTATGAACGATTGATGAAGTTTTTTGAGACCTATAGTTTCCCTAAGAATACACTGAAGATCAAAGAAAAACTAAGCATGGCTCAAGTGAAAATGGCTTTGCTGATCATGTATAGATTGGGTGTTGTAGATAGAAACAGAAAGTACTTCTGGAAGATGATATCGTGGAGCGTATTTAATAATAGAAAAATGCTGGATAAAGCATTCTTCTATGGTATCATGATATATCAGATGAATGAGACCTATAAAACTATTTTACAAAAAGCTGTTGAAGAGAAGGAGGTCTATCAAACTCATGGCATTCCCGAGCCTTTTGTAGAACCTGCATTGAGCTACGCATAGCAGTGTAAGTTGCAGATATAGATAATATAAGCCTCTTGCCTATTTAATATTCTTATAAGTCTCCTTAAAGGTAACAGGTATGCCTGAGCTATTAGGTTTTGTTTGGCTTAATTTCAATTGTGTTTGAGATACTTCCAAATTCAAAGTGTCAGGGTTGCTATCGTATATGGCTATTTTGGACTCATTGTCTAATAGCTGCCATGTAAATGTACTACTCTGTGGATTGCCATTACATTTGATGATGTTCTCATTTCTGATAACAGTTTTGTTAGAGAAAAATTCTACAAAATCATCTTTTTCACAATTGTCTACATCAGGGTATAGATCGGCAGTAGTGTCTTTACCCATGTAGTTAATAGTTGCTGTTTTAGCAGATAGTTGCCATTTGCCGGCTTCTAGTAGTTGTTGCTTTGCAGATGAGGTTGTATTGTTTGTTTTATCGTCTTCTTGTTTTTTAGTACAAGAGGCTAATATGACTACTAAACATAGTGTAGTTGATAGAATGTATGTAGGTTTCATAACTGCTTATTTGGTATAAAAATATAATATAATCAGTGCGTAGGCAAGGCTTGTAGACAGTAGAGACGTTTATAATTTTTAAAGCGGTAACTTATAAAAGCTTTGTGTCAAACTATTTCAATAGATTGCTAGATGAAATTAAACCTATGATGAGTGTGTTTTCAATAATAAAAAATTGGTTAATTATTGTCTTATTAGTTTTTACTAATAACCAATGTTCGGGTAAAAAAATATACACCATGTCCAATGTTGACTTTATTGGTCAGTTTACTAACCTCACACTTAAACAACGTGATAGTAGCGTAGTAGCTGGCCTTATAAATGCTACAGGGTTGAATACTTATGTTATGGGGCAGGTATACTGTTTTGATGAAAATGCAAATAAAGTGTGGTTGAAGTATACTAATAATACGCAGGTAGGTTTGAAGATGAAAGACGATCAAGAAAAACTACTGCTACTACATACCATTAAGTATTATGATGATACTATTGAAGGTGTTGAATACAACGCACTATGGGCGAGCAAAAAGGTAAGCTATTTTAATATGCATCATGTAAGTACATTCACTGTTTATAAAAAGTATAATGAAGAGGTGGTGGCTTATTATGACTTAGATAGTGTTAAAAGAGTTTTGGATAGCGCAATATCAGTTGTAAGGTTGAAAAATGATTCTTTGGAAAAGATATTTACAACAGGGAAAGAATGGGTTATCAAGCTTTGTACAAAAAATAAGAATAGGAAAGATACTTTCATGATACATGAAGATGCGTGCTATCATATCAAATTTAAAGATGGTAATAAAACATTATTCGGAGTTGTAGAGCGAATTTCTAAAGACTCTATTTATATCACGAGTAGTCTGAATAGTAATACCTCCAAGCATTACAAAGAAGATTATAAAGTTTACAAGTACCCTATAAGTGAAATTGCAGAACTGCATTTGATGAGAAGTGGTGGTTATTCATTTAAAAAGATTGATGTTGAAGATTGCGAAATGTCAGTTGATTATCTTGATAAGGCTAGTAGTAACCTTTTTAGAGCTTGGTATGCTGTGATGACGCCAGAAATGCTTGTGTATTTTTATAGAGCCTGGCTCATGGACAGGGGGTATATGGGCATAAGCGAACAAAATAATAAACCTGTAATGTTTGAAGGAGGAGTTACTCATTAATAAGTAATCTTCTATACCATAAAAGCATAGTTTATAATTGGCGCTTCAAATAGATTGATATAAATTGAGATATAATAATCCAACATGCTACTAATAGCCATACTCTTACCGCCATTGTCATTTTTCTTAAGGGGGAAAATATTGAGTGGATTACTTTGTCTCATTTTGCAAATAACACTAATAGGATGGCTACCTGCGGCAATATGGGCCGTAGTGTCTCTGCAAAATGCCAGAGCTGAAAGAAGAACTAAACGTGTAATAAAAGAAATGAGAAAGGCAGGTGCCTAAGTAATATTTCTAATTAAACTACCATGTAATGGATAACGCTAGAGTATTTAAGATGAGCTTTGCCAGTATCTATCCCCTGTATATACAAAAGGTGGAAAAGAAAGGACATACACAAGAAGAGTTGGATACTATCATACATTGGCTAACAGGCTACGATAAAAAACTACTACAAAAGCAGATAGATAATAAAGTCGACTTAGCTGCCTTTTTTGAAGAAGCACCCCAGTTAAACCCCAATGTGACAAAAATAAAAGGATTGATATGTGGCTACCGTGTAGAAGATATAGAAGACCCCCTCATGCAAAAAATACGCTACATGGACAAGCTGGTAGATGAGCTGGCAAGAGGAAAGAAAATGAAAAGCATATTAAGGGAGTAAAGATTATATATCGTTAACTTGCAGCCTCGACCATGTCTTTATATACAGCATCTATCAACTCGGGCAGCAATGGCAATTGTTACTACATCAGTAACGGGCAAGACGCCGTGCTTATAGATGCGGGTATCTCCTGCCGCGAAACGGAGATACGTATGAAGAAGATGGGCTTGGACATCACCAAAGTGCGAGCCATATTCATCACCCATGAGCATACCGACCATATAAAAGGAGCACAACTACTATCGTCTCGATATAAGATACCAGCCTATCTGAATCATAAAACACATTATGCTAGTCATCTAAAGTTTAAGCCTGATCTATATCGTAGAATAGAACATAATGAAGTGATAGATGTGCATGGTATGCAAGTGACGGGTTTTAGTAAACTACACGACGCAATAGACCCCTACAGCTATGTAGTCAATTATGCAGGTATCACTATAGGTGTGTTTACAGATATAGGTGCTGTGTGTGATAATCTTACTCACTATATGCAGCAGTGCCATGCGGCTTATCTGGAGTCCAACTACGATGAAGAGATGTTGGAGAACGGTAGGTATCATATAAGACTCAAAAACCGTATACGTGGTGGTTTAGGGCATCTGTCTAACAAAGAAGCTGTAGAGTTTTTCAAAGCGTATAAGCCTGAATATATGACCCATCTTTTCTTGTCTCACCTATCCAGAGATAACAATAACCCTGATCTGGCATTAGACTTATTCAAGCAGCATGCCGATGATGTAGAGGTGCATGTAGCTCCTCGCTATGGGCATAGTGAACTTTTTCATATTACTACTGATGCCACACCTTCAACCCCACAAATAAAACAGGCAACCTTGTTTTAAGAATGTGCGAGCTTTTCCATGCCTAATAAGCCTACCAAGAATAGTTATTGTCTTGAGCTTATAAATAAAGATTGGTTTAGTATGATTAGGAACAATATCAGGACTATTGCAATGCTTTTCTCACAATATCCACTATAGAGCGTGGAAATAAATGTGATATTTTGCTCAGCATTTTTATGCTTTGAATCTGAAACTGTAATTTACTATCTCTATGTACGACTGAATCAAAATACTTGTTTTCTAATTTTTTTCCTGTTTCTATATTGACAAGGTCTGTCATGTATATTTTATTGATAGCTATGTCAGAGTATCTCGGGGCATAATACATGCAATTCTCAAAGTAGTAATGAGTAACTTGTGAGTGACGTGATCTTCCTGGTGTTTTTATTTTTTCTCCTCCATGCAAAAGGTTAGCAGCCCATATTAATGCCTGCCCTTTTTTTATGTTTAATATCTCTTTTTTTAATTCTAATGTTCTAACTACTTCTTGAATAAAAGTTTCATAGTTATCTAAATATGTCATCATTGCTTTTTTCTTTTCCCTATTGTCACTAGCTTTTATTCCCATATCCAAGAGGTCGTAAAATGGTAATTTGTGGCTTCGGGGGTAATAATGTAAAGGGCCATTATTAGCATCAATATCTTCAAAAGCTATCCAAACCCCACACATAAACCGTTGAGGGATCGAATTAAAGTGTATCATGTCTGAGTGGGTATTTTGTTGTGTACCTACAGGAAAATTTAAAGTTTGAAAAGGAATCGGTTCTCGCTGGTATAGCAACCTAAGCTTTTCATAGACTATTTCCATGGTTGCAATCCTTCGAACATTGTCATTAAAAGTCCATGCATCCTGTATGCGCAAGTCATCACCTTCAATTTTTTTAAATTTCGGCTCAAGCTCTCTAATTACCTTGTCAATTAATTCATCACTGATTTGAGGGTCAAACGTCACATAACCTTCATCTGCAAATTGTTTAACAAATGATTTGTCTTCCTTGCTTAGATCGGAAGCTTCTAATTCTGCATTGAAAAAAGGAGATTCAATCCATGGTAGATTGTGATTTAAGGGTTTCATGTAAGGATATTTGGTAGTTGATAGTAAAAATTACTTCTACAACAGTAATTATAATGCTATAAACCTCCAAACTCCAGCTGTTAATATTTAGTAAATTTGTTGTTATATGATTTTATTGTGACTTACTGAAAAAAGGAGTTTATGAGATTGAATACACTTTTGAACAGTAGATATAATCTTATAGATAATATTACCATCAGTTTAAAAAAGTTGGCCTCAAGAGAATTCTTTTTCGTTCACTCTATAAAAAAACTCTTGTCCTTTTAAAGTTAGTGCCGACCTGACCACGCCCTCTATTCTGCGATTATACAGAACAATAACATAAAACGAATGAGTATCATTGGGCGCGATCTCTTTATGCAAAGAAGAGGACTTGTGAAGAGCATTATCTAAAATAACATCTAATGTTTTCAAATCGGCAATTCATAGTTTGGACGTATTAACAGATTAGAGGTTTTGTTACTAGTAGATGTATTGTATAAATATAGTCGTAATTATTAAAATATAAATATTTTTTATATAATTACGTATTGTCAACCCGATTTACACCCGAAAAATGAAAACATTTTCACTAAAAAGAATTAAAAAGGCAGGGGTCTTACTGTCTAGGTTTTGGGTGTTTCGAAAGCCTCTGTTTACTTTTCTAAAATATGAGCATGTAATAATTGAGGGGAATAAATTATTACTTGTTAGTTGGAATACTAAAAATGCAAGTTTGTTATCAATTGATCAGCTTGGTTATCATTCATCTCAAAAAAAGTCTAGTCTAATTATAAGTCTTCCAGAAGATATAGATCAAGTAGAAATATTAATTAAGAATTTATGGAAGAAAACAGTAGACAAGATTTCTCTTGTAAGCATTGAGATAGAGTACAAATATCAAATTAATAGTGATTTTTCAGATTTATTAAAATCAGTCTTAGCATCACAAAATGATGAAGTCAGTAGGATTATAAAGAATAATTCAGGTCAGCTAATTCAAATTAATGCAAAGTTGAATTCTAGACCCAATAATCCCAGATTAATAAGTTCAAATTGCAGAATAGTCAACAAAATTCCTAAACTTAATCACCCAAAGTATACACCATGAGTAAAAGTAAATATGCAACCGAAAGGGAGTATTATAAAACTCCAAGATCAACCAAAATAATGCGCTTGTTTTGGAAAGCGGCAGGTGCTGATCGATATATTCTTGAACGAAGCACATATGGAGACCAGATAAAGTACCTGTGTTTGGGGGGGATAATTATTGCAACTGGGGTAATGGCAGGTATTGCCGGTGGATATGCATTCTATACTATTTTCGAACCTAAAGGGAATGCGATTAATTCTTTTAAGACAGTATCTGATATTGCTGGAGATTATGATAGTATACATATTGGTACGATGATATTATCAATGGTTTTCGGTACAATTTGGGGATTAATAATATTCAATATTGATAGGTTTATTATTACGAGTACTGGAAAAGGCGACGGCACTGAGGAAATTACTAAGCAAGAAATTAGAGGGGCTTTACCTAGATTGCTAATGGGGGCAATAATAGCATTGACAATATCTAAGCCTGTTGAAATTAGAATGTTTAAAACAGAAATAGACATTGCACTACACGAAAAGCAAATAGAACAGCAACAAATTTATATATCTCAAACCGACTCGATTTTTAATGCGGAAATACGAAAAAAGGATGTTGAAATAGTAAAATTTGAAGAACAGTTATTAGATAAAAGAGAGAGGTATGCTGGTTTAGAAGAACAGTATATTGAAGAGGCTAGAATAGTCACAGTTGGACCGAGGGCAAAAGCCATTAAGTCTCAAATGGATGCTATAAAACGGGAGATAAGCTCTATTGAAAATAATTCTGAATATATGCGAATCAAAGCTGAAAAAAGAGAGCTAGAAGTAGAGCGAAAAGAGAAGTTGAAAGTAAGTGAAAAAGTTGCTGCTGGACTTGATGGCTTGTTAGAGAGGATAAAGCTAGCACATGAAAAAGCAGGATGGATGATCTCGCTATTCATTACACTTTTATTCATGGCAATTGAATTGACCCCAATATTTTTTAAACTAATGCTAATAAAGAGTCCATATGATTATATGGAAGAAAATATAAAAGAGTTAATTAAGGCAGAGGAAGGGATTGAAATAAAGTCTGATTACTACCAAGATAGAGAAGGAAGACAAAGAGATTTAGTAATACATCATCAGGTAATAAAATTATTAAAAGAGAAGATTAAACTTTTGGAGAGCCAAAGTGAAATTAGTGATAAGGCTATTAATGAGTGGAAGGATAAAAAACTTAAAGATGTATCACAAAACCCTGATGACTATATAAACGAAGCGTAATGGCAAATTTAAAAAGAAACAATTTGCTGTTATATCCTAAAAGGTTAATTGATCTTATAGGTATAGATTACAGAATATTACTAAAAACGAAAAGTAAGGTTATTTACCGTTTTTATTTTACAGGATTCCTTGTGTTGTTTGTTGTAGCCTTGAGTCTTGTTTCTGTTTTTTATGCTTTCGAATTGCTTTTTCATAGATGGTTTGTAGAATTTGCTTTGTCCAGCTTTTTTTCAATTCTATTACTGTTTATGTACCTGCTCATTATAAATACGTTTTCAAAGCAAGGCGGCAAAGATGAGCATGAAGATGATAAAGTTATTACAGATAGGAGAAGAAAAGTATCTGATATTTTTAAACTCCCTCAGCTTCTTCGTTTAAGTTTTATAGGGTTCATGGGGTTTATAATATCAGTACCAATAAATATCTATTTTTTTCAGAATAGTGTGGATTCTGAAATGGCGGCATTTAAACAAGAACTTATAGCAAATTTTGAAAATAGAATCGTGTCATTAGATGAACACGAAGTAATTGAACTCAAAAAAAGAAAAGATTTTTACGAAAAACAATATAGCCTAGGAGTTAACGCCGTAAAAGAGCCTATATCAAGAATTGAACAAAAGTTAAATGATGTTCGTAACAAACAAAATCAATTAGTTGGTCAAGTTCGTAATGAAGTATATTCTGCGTATTTTTTTGTTCAAAGAATAAATATTATCTATTCTTCGCAGTTAGTCTCATACCTGATATCATTTCTCATCATATCAATATTTATTCTGCCAATACTTCTTATATACTTTATCTCTAATGATAACGACTATTATGCATTGAAACGCAAGTATGCTAATGAGCTTATTGACTTTCATAGTGTTGCTACTAATGAGAAGTATATAAATATATTTAAAGAAAAGTTTGATGTAAGAATATCGAAAAGATATACGGCAAAAGAAGATCCCTTTAACAGAAGATTTGAGCAAAAGGTAAATACTCAATCAGATTTTCAAAAAGATTTTATCAATAATCAAAGTGAACTTTAACAAGGATCATTATAGCGTACTAGGGGTAGGGAAATCTGCTACAAAAGAAGAAATAAAGGCTGCCTATAGAGCTCTTGTTAAAAAAAATCACCCAGATAAAAACAAAGAAGACTCTACTTCAGAAGATAAAATAAAAGAAATCAATGAGGCGTATGGTATTTTAGGTAATGAAGTGAATAGGCACATTTATGATGAGTATTTAAAAGGTAGTTATGCAGATGAGCAAGTAGAAGAAGATGAACCTAATGTTACGTATAAGAAAAGTAAAGTAAAGGTAAATAAGGAGTATCGTACCTATTTAAAAGGGACTATAATTGTAAAATACAAAGGTGATCGAATTTTAAAAGGTTTTTCTGATTTGCCATGGAATTCAGACTTCCTTCTTGATCCAATAGATGTCTATGCAGTAGTAAAACAAGAAGATATATATTCATATGATAAATTAACTACGCATTTTAAAAAGGCCTTTAGTGAAACCAAGTTGTTCAAGGTTCCGCTACCTCAACCTATCAGAACAACAATTATTACTAAAGAAGGGCAAAAGTTCTACAATATTAAAATACTTGATATTAAAGTTGCTAGCCCTAAAATAATGGATGTAGTATATGAAGGGAATAGTAGTTATGGTACAATAAGAGGTGATTTTTATGGGTATGTTGTAGAGAATAAAAAGGAGTATAAAGAGAAATACACTAAAGAGTGTTTTGGTGAAACAGGCAATATAGAAGAAAAAGAAGATAGACAGTATGAATACATACGTAAAGAATATTTCCATAAAGATTGCTCAAGCTACTGGGGCCCGTGGGAGCGCATAAGGAAGGTAAATAAAACAACCGATACATTAAGTTTTAATAGCGGTTGTTCTGGACATTTTGGTAATATACCTGTCTGGCTTTCTTTGTTTTTAGGTCTATTTATCTTGATAATTAAGTTTAAAACAGTAGGGTTAATTGTAGCAACTATTGCTTTCTTACTATTGATAGTCTTGCTTGGAACAGTTGTAGCTATAGTCGCTGAATACATTGGATATTTATTGATTGTTGTCTTAATAATTATCGGATTAAGAGGGTGCCTAACAGATAAAGTAATGCCTGCACCACCATCAGCTCCTAGCAATGATAGTATTACTGTGTCTGAAACTGTACATACAGATAAGAGGAAAAAAGTTGTTGATACCTTAATAACACATCGAATTAACTGGAGGTCTTATGACGATAATGATTACCAGATTGACTTAACTGTTTCTAGAAAAAAAATGAATATAGCAGTGTTAAGACATGCAAATATTGATGTTCAGGTATTCAAAGAAGAAGATATAGGTAATGTTTACAAACAGCTTTCTGAAACAGATAATACAAACTTAAGTTATGTATATAGTGCATTTGATAGCATTAGAGTACAGAACTCTCTCGATAGGTTTGATTTTGCAAATCTTATGGTTTCTTGCGTACAAAACATTCCGTTTTATATTGTTCTAGAAGGTGATTGTAATAAGGATGATTATAGTGATGAATATGTACAATGGTATTTGTCTCATTGCGTAAGTGAATGTTGTATAGGTCACCAGAAATATGGAGTACGATCGCCAATAGAGTTTTTAGGAGACATGAAAGGCGACTGTGATACAAGATCCCTCTTGTTGTATAATTTGTTTAGGAAATTTGATTATGATGTTGCTTTGTTAGTAAGCGCTCATTACCAACACGCATTAATTGCTGTAAATTTAGAAGGAGTTCAACCTAATGGAGTAGTGGCTGTAAATATTGATGGGAAAAAGTACTATTTATGGGAGACAACCGACACTGGATTTGAAGCAGGCAATATACCTATTCATATGGCAAATATGTCTTATTGGAAAATAGCATTATTATCTAACCAAATAAATAACTAAAAATGAATAATTATTCATATGATACCATTTTGCCAATACTGCTTGGTGTAATAGTGTGCTGCTTAGTAGTAATATTATTTATTCGTCTACTTAAGTGGAGGAAACATTTGATCTCGCCTTATAATGGTATGGAATGGAGTCAAATTCTTTGGGTTTCATTCTTTATAGTAGGGGTGTTTATTATATGTTCTTCATCTATAAAGCCAACTTTAGAGACCTATAAATTTTATAGATCACAAAATTTAGGATTGGGCGAATTGTTCTCAATCACATTCCAGAAGTCAGGAATTGTTTTCTTAAGCCTATGTGTTGCATGTCTATTGTACTACGTGTTTTCAATTATAACTATTCAGATTTTTACTAGCGAAAAGGAAACGTTCAATGAAATATCAGAAGGTAATATCTCACTCTCAATATTGTCAAGCTCTATAACGGTAGGGTATGCTATAATTATTTATGTAGTAGTGTCGACGTTATTTTCGTGGACTACGCCAGTAACAATTAATCTCCATTAAAACTAGTACTTAAACCATTTTTTACTGAAAATAAACCATTTATAAAACAAAAAAGCCGCTCAATGAGCGGCTTTTTGTGATCCCGTTGGGATTCGAACCCAAGACCCATACATTAAAAGTGTATTGCTCTACCAGCTGAGCTACAGGATCTTTTACTTTGTTTTTCCGTAGAACGGGCTGCAAAGATAGGACATCAGATTTTTAATCAAAAGCTTTTTCTTGATTTTTTTTATTGTTATATGTTTTTGGGGCATTTTAAGCTGTAGGGTTGGGGTTAAACTATTAAATAATATTTATATACCTATTGTCATTTTAGTATCATTTGATGGGGTGAAACTTTTTTTAATAGGTCTTTAATGCTTATTTTCGGCAAGCCTTTTCCCCCTCCTCTATTACTCTGGTTAACTATTTAAAAACAAAGCCGCCGCAACCGCCAAGTTGTACGGATTTTAAACAAAGAGATGAAGAAAATATTATTACTAATTGGCTTAGCTGCCATTGCTAATGGAGCCAAAGCCGAAGATCACAACCACTCGTACGAGTTTTCTGTATTTCAGAACTACAGACATTACAAAATGGCAGATGTTAATGCCATCAATAAAACACACCAACAGGTAGCAGCTGCTTTCCCTGGTTGGGGTGCAGAGGTTGATAAGCTTAACAGTACAGTAAACGATATGTTTGGTACAGCCTTGGTGGTGCCTGGTAGCAATAATGCAGATAAAGCTTACCAGCTAATGAATGGCAGGTTGAAGCAATTAGGCATTAATCCGAGTGAGTGGACCACTACTCGTAATAAAGATTATGGTCATGTGTCTTATGTTGATTTTAAACAAGCTATTGATGGGCGTGAGGTGGTATTCTCTAAGTTGTCTTTCCGTTTCACACCTACAGGCGAGCTTGTAAGAGTGAAAATGCACAGTTTTGCGCAGCCCGAAGCAGGTGTAGCGCCTACCATGAGTAGCAACGATGCTTTAAAGTCTACAGCTCTTACTACTGAGCTACATGATATTGCAGTTACTTCTAAGAATGTAGATGCTAACTGGGTATGGTTTCCCGTACCATCTCAAACAGGGTATACAATGCGCCCTGCATACAAATTTGACGTGATAGGAACCTTTAAGGTAGATGAGTTCCCTGTAATATTGGAAGGTTATGTAGATGCACAAACTGGTGAGCTGCTATATCGTATGAATAACGTACAGGAGACCTTTGAGGTAAAGGTTCAGGCAGAGGTGTACAAAACATCTAGAAATAACCCGCTTACTATGGAGCCTATGGCTGATATGAGAATCACGGTAGGTGGTTCTAGTATGAACACTGATGCGACAGGTTCAGCTATATTTGGTTCTTTGAACGCACCACAAACGGCAACAATGGAGTTGAGAGGCCCATGGTCAAGAGTTCGTCAAGGTAGTAGTGGAGGCCCTACGCCATCAGCTACAATGGCTTTTAGCAATGCAAGTAATACTTATACATTCACTACTGCAGGTAGTGCTAATGTCAGTGATATTAATGCTTTTTATCACGTAAACGTGATACATGACTTCATGAAAAAATACCTACCAACATTCACTGGTATGGATTTTTCATTGCCAACCAATACAGATCTGACCAATAGTACTTGTAATGCGTTTTACAACGGAAGTTCTATCAATTTCTATGCAGCATCTGGCAACTGTCGTTCGTTTGCAGAAGTAGGTGATATCGTTTACCACGAGTATGGTCATGGTATCAACCGTGAATACTATGGTGATAATGGTGCAGGTGCTATGCGCAACGGTTCTCTAAATGAAGGATATGCAGATATTTGGGCATTAGGTATCAGTCAAGATGGTATTGTAGGAGACGGTTCATATATCACTGGTGGACAAATAAGAACATATGTAGGTGCGCCTAAGGTGTATCCTAACGATATATTAGGAGAGGTTCATGCTGATGGGGAGATCATTGCCGGAGCATGGTGGGATGTATCTATAAACATCGGTAGTGTAGATACAATGATTCAAATATTCTCAAAAGGATATACGGACTTGCCTGATGGTCCTTTAGGCACAGAAGGTAAGATATACCACGAGGTATTGATCAGTGCTTTGATGGATGATGATAACGATGCTAATTTGAGCAATGGTACCCCTCACTTCAAAGAGATAGCAGAAGCTTTTGCACGTCACGGTATATTCCTTACTAGCGATGCTAGTTTGCTACACAACGAGGTAGCGCACCAAGCGCAGGGTAGTGCAGTTACTATCAATACATCATTGACGCTAACTAACCCTGCATTCTTCCAAGATCTGAAATTGATCTACCGCCAACGCGGGCAAAACTGGGATACCGTTTCAATGAGTAATACTACAGGTAATAACTACACTGGTCAAATACCAGCGCAAGCACATGGTACAGTAGTAGAGTATTATTTTGCTATATACGATTTCTTAAATACACCTTCATATACTATACCTGATAGGTACAATCCTAATCCTGCTCAATCGCAGCAGGTGACATTGCCTTATCAGTTTGCAGTAGGTGTAAATCAGAGAATAAAAGTAGACTTTGAAACGACGGAGCCTGATTGGCAACTTGGCGTTCAGAACGACAATGCAACTGGTGGTGTTTGGGTACAGGAAGTTCCTGTTCGTTCTACAACATCTAGTAACTATGGTGGTTTTGAAGTACAAATTGGTCAGGACCATACTTCAGGTAGTGGCAAATGTATGGTAACTGGTAATGCTGGTTCTCAGTTTGTAAGTGCTGGTACTGCTGATGTAGATGGAGGACGTACTACATTACAATCTGCGGTGTATGATCTTTCTGGTTTTTACGATCCTATAGTAGAGTATTATAGATACTATACTAACGATGTTGCAGGAAGCACGCCAAGTAATGTTCGTTCTGACTACTGGCATGTACAGATCAACAATACACTAGGTTTTATTTGGAGAGACGTGGAATTGACTTACCAGTCAGATCGTAGATGGAGAAGAAAAGTCTTCAAAGTAAGTGAATATTACCCTGGTGCAGAGAAAATTCAAATGCGTTTTATTGCTTCAGACTTAGTTACTACCCGCCCTAACGACGGACAGAATCTGGTAGAAGCTGCAGTAGATGATTTCTTCATTTATGATGGCGCACCTACTAGCATTGCCAATAGCCCTGAGCAATTGAGAGCTAAGGTATATCCTAGTCCTGCTGACCAGCAGGTGACCATTACAGTGCCTAATAGTGGTAATGGAACCTTACAGTTGTTAGATATTACAGGTCGTGTAATGTCAACACAGCAAATGCAAGCTGGTAAGAGCAGCTATACAATAAACACAGCAAACTTAGTTAGTGGTACATATATGGTGCTATTGCAAACAGATAAAGCAATACAGAATACTAAAGTGGTGGTAAACCACCAATAAGGAACTGTAAATACATAGGTAAATGTGAAGCAGCCCCGCAATTATTTGCGGGGCTTTCTTTTTGTGGCTGAATAATGACAAACTGTATTGCGTGCTTAGTTGTATAATGTTTAATTTACATGTAATAAGCAGCCCTATATGAAGTATTTGCCCCTATATATACTTTGCTTTTTATGCCTAACAAGCGCACAAGCACAAACAGCACCTTCTATCATTTGGCAGGCTAGCTATGGGGGAGAGGCTGGAGACTATGCTACAGATATTATCTATACCATCAATGGTAATCTTGTAATGTGTGGTAATACAAGCTCCAAGAATTTCTATATCAATATAAGAAAGGGGAAGTACACAGATTTTATGTTGCTAAATATTGATGTGAATAATAGTGCATTGAATTGGTCGCAGGTATATGGAGGGTCTAGCAGTTCTGTTATGGGTAAACTGTATGAAGTTGATAAAGGCTTTTTTGTTGCGGGCTATATAACAGGAGGTGGGAAAGATGTGACTCGTTATGACAGCTCAAATGATTTTTGGAGTATTAAAACCGACTATTACGGAAAGATAGTTTGGGATAGAACTTTAGGAGGTTCAGGATATGATTTTTATAAAACAGGTATGCCTACAAAAGATGGAGGGTATATATATGCCGGTCAAACAAACTCTACAGATGGGGATGTAATAAACCCTACTGGTAAGTATAATAACTGGATAGTAAAGACAAGTAGTATAGGAAGTATAGAATGGCAAAAGATAATTTATGGAGATACAGGCATAGTGGTAAAATGGCCAAGTGCTAGGGTTGCTATTGAGGATATTCAACAAACAAAAGATGAAGGGTTCATCCTGACAGGTTTTGAGTCCGATACAGTTAGCCTATACGCAGATGCTATGGCGGCTAAGCTAGATAAGCATGGAAATGTAGCATGGAAAAAGAAATATGGTGGTGATAGTACCGATGTAGCTAATAGTATAAAGCAGACTCTGGATGGTGGATATATATTGGCAGGATATTCCAAGTCTAGTAATAAAGATGTAGATACTAATTATGGAGATAATGATGTTTGGATAGTGAAGCTGAATAGCTCTGGTGGTTTGGAGTGGCAGAAAACCTACGGCGGTAGCCGTGCCGATGTAGCAAGGGAAATAATACCTTGTATAGAAGGAGGGTATTTATTTGTTGGCACTACAGCATCCAACGATGGTATGGTAACGGGTAATCATTCCATTGCAGATATAAGAGATGCATGGGCTGTGAAAATAGATGATACTGGAAAAATTCTATGGCAGAAATGCTTAGGCGGTACTGATGAGGATTTTTGTAATGCAGCTATACAATTACCCGATGCTAGCTTTGTATTGGCGGGTGGTAGCAAATCACAGAATGGGGATGTAACCAGTAACGCTGGTGATACAGATGCTTGGATAGTAAAGCTAAGTAACCCTGCTGCGAGTGTGGAGCGTGCCCAACTAAACGAAATATATTTCTCTGTTTACCCTAATCCTTGTGATGAATTGCTGAATGTTCAACTAAAAGAGAAGGTTGTAGGGACAATGCAACTACTAGATGTTAAAGGGCGACTACTATACTCAAGTAATATTGATAATAAAACACATCATAGCATCAATACAGCCACTATAACGGCAGGCATATATACTTTAGTAGTGCGTGCTGAAGATGGTTGGCTAGCCAAACAAATTATAATACAACACTAGAAATCGACGACAAGCTTGGCGTTGATCAACCTCGAGGTTAGTCGGTTAGGAACAGCAAAAGTACGTCCGCTAGTTTGGTCTTGTATCCAGCTATAAGAAAGTGTGTTCTGTATGCCTAGTAGGTTAAATACCTCAGCACTGAACCATATTTTCTTAATGCCGCTTATCAACTTCTTGTCTTGATACTTCATTTTACTACCGTCTAGTAATAGGGCAGAGAAGCCTATATCTACACGTTTATAGTCAGGTAAGCGTAGGGTGTCTCCATATCTGCTTTGGTCTGGTGGGCCAAACGGTAAACCTGTAGAATACATCAAGTTCAGGTGCATCTTAAAGTTCTTATTACGTGGCAGATAATCCTCGAAATACATACCTAGCATAAAACGCTGGTCGGTAGGGCGTGGTATATAGCCAGGGGAGAATGCACCGCTATCAGCACCATTTACGTCTTTGAAAACGATCTGATCGTTTGTTACGTCTTCTTCTGCTTTGAGTATACCTACGCTTATCCAAGATGTAGCATCTTTTACTATATCGCCAAACAAGCGCACTTCACCACCATATATTCTACCTACAGCATTGTTTTGTCCAAAGTAACGGATACGCACATTATCATACTCGTATGGTACAATGTCCCATAGTCCTTTGTAGTAAACTTCTGTAGTTACCTTAAATGCTCTCTTGGCAGCAACAAAGTCGTGGTCGAAGCCTAATACTATATGGTAAGATTTCTGTGCTTTAAGATTTTTGTTCACGTTACCGTTCAGGTCACGCATTTCTCTATAGAAGGGAGGTTGTTGGTACAAGCCACCTGCTAGGTTAAATACCCAGTCCTTCTTCCATTTAGGCTTATAAGAAAACTGTGCTCTAGGGCTTATCAATAGTTCATTGTTTAGCGTACTATAGTTGAATCTTGCTCCGATAGAAGCAGTAAGGTCTAATGAGTCGCTAAAACGGAAATTGTCTTGTATAAAGCCTGTATAACGCATATAATCAAATGCGGCATTTGATGCGTATACTCTTGTTAGCTCCAGTTGGTTGGTTGTTACTGGCTGTGTAAAACCTGCAGAGTCTCTTCTTTCCCACTCGCGAAGCTTATCGGTAATTGTCGTTACATTAGCACCCACGCCCCATTGAAAAAAGTGTTTGCCCGCATCATAAGAACCTCTATGTCCTATGTCACCAACATTTACCTCTAGTTTGTTACGTGCATAGGTATGTATTACACCTGTACCTAAGAAGGTTTTTACCTGACCAAAGTTTTCCTTGCTCAAGTCTGTTTCAAGCTCACCAAGCAGGTACTCTCCTAGTATATCATAGGTCTCACGCTCATTGGTTTGGAAGCCTGAGGCCAAGAGTTTTAATTTTAGTTTCTTGTTAGGGCGGTAGGTTGTAGAAATGCCACCAAATCGAGAGTCGAACTGGTCTATTTCATTACCGTCATAAAATACTCTAAGTTGGAAGGCTTTATTGACCAAGCCAAAGCTACTGGTTTGCTCTTCAGGTATAAAGCTGAAACGGTTGCGGGCATAGTTACCGATTACCTCTACTTCCCATTTTTTATTGATCTGATAGTTTACTAATGCCTGTGCATCTGTAAACTGTGGGTTATAGATACCTTTGGTCTGCTGTGCATTCAGTAGATACTGGTTGCTCTTATGTCTAACACCTACCAAGTAGGTTAGTTTTTGGTTTTTAGAAGCCCCTTCAAAAGCTATGCTTGCACCCAATAGGCTAGCCATTACACGACCACCAAACTCTGTAGGGCGCTTATAGGTAACATCAAGTACACTACTCATCTTATCGCCAAACTTAGACTGGAAACCGCCTACAGAGAAGTTGACCCCAGATACCAGATCGGCATTGATGAAGCTCATGCCTTCCTGCTGGCCACTACGGGTAAGGAACGGACGATATATTTCAAAGTCATTGACATAAACCAAGTTCTCGTCGAAGTTACCACCACGTACATTGTATTGAGAGGTAAGCTCATTATTACTACCTACATAGGTTTTGATAATGCCCTCTATGCCACTACCAAAGTTGGTACTCGGTAGCTCGCTGGCCTTGCTTACATCTATTTTAATATTACCTGCCTCTCTATCACGTTCACCTTTCTTGACTACTTCTTTTAAAGTGGTCTTCTTTTTTACAAGAGCTATGTTTTCCTCTTTAGTTTGCCCGGGTATAAGCGTGTAGGTCTTTTTCTGAACATTATAACCTACAAAGCTAAAGGCTACAGTTACAGTAATGTTAGAAGGTATCTCTATGGTATAGTAGCCCTTGCGGTCGGTAGTGACACCTATGCTGGTGCCCTCTACTGCTACGGTCACATCGCTCATGCCGCGGTTGCGATCATTGGTAACACGCCCTTTTATATATGCTACAGACTGTGCCTGTACCGTGAGGGCTGATAGTAATATGAAAACCGTTAGGCTGAGTAGTTTTTTCGACATAGCTACTATTAAACGTCAATAAGTTACGTTTATTTTCCTGCGTTCTTAAGCTTTTTGATGGTTGCCATAGGATCGTCTGATGAAAATACGGTATTACCCGCTACCAAAACATCCGTTCCTGCCTCTATAAGGGTTGCTGCATTGTCTAGCGTAACGCCTCCATCTATTTCTATAAGAGTATCGCAACCTGCATCATTGATCATTTGCTTTAGCTTACGCACCTTATCTATAGCCTGAGGGATGAACTTCTGTCCGCCAAAACCCGGGTTTACGCTCATAATAAGCACCAAGTCTATTTCTGTGATGATATTTTCCAATAAATGCACAGGTGTATGTGGGTTAAGAGACACGCCCGCTTTCATGCCCAATGCCTTGATGGCCTGTAGGCTACGGTGCAGGTGTGTGCTAGCCTCGTAATGCACTGTTAGTACATCGGCACCGGCATTTTTAAAGTCTTCAAAATATTTTTCAGGCTCTACGATCATTAAGTGCACATCCAAAGGTTTTTGAGCTACCTTTTTCATTTGCTTTATGATAGACATACCAAAGCTAATGTTGGGAACAAAACGTCCGTCCATTACGTCTACGTGAAACCAGTCAGCCTCAGAATTATTAATCATTTCTAGATCTCTGCCAAGGTTCAGAAAGTCAGCAGATAATACGGAAGGTGCTATAAGAGCCATTTGTTACAGTTTGTATTTATAATAGCTGCAAGATAAAATAATCATAGGTTTTATAAGGTAAAAGGAGGTATGTATTTGGCCTTATAGAGGAATTACTTTACATATATGGTCACTTCATCCTTTTTTACGCATAAAAAGGTCTTTGTAGGGTCATTCCTATACCGTTCTCTGGTGTTGTAGTGCAAGAACTGAAATTTGTAGGTGTTGCCTTTGGCAATGGCGTACTCGTAGAAGGCATCGTCTGAGTATTTGAAAGACTGTTGGTTGCCCGGTGCCAGTTGTTCAAAGTCTTTATAATCGTGCCTTACCACAAAACCCAGCTTACGCTTTACGCGTACCTTATGCCCGAAATAATTGTGTGGCTCAAAACGAAAATGCTTGGTACTGATCCATATGGGTATTTTACAATTGTTCTTTATTGTAAAGGTGTATGTGAGGTAGTTGGGGAATATGAGGGTATCCGCCGCATATACGCTCATCTCTACACAGTCGCAAAATGCAGGGTTACGCTTTATTTCAGACTTGGCCAGCCTTGCTTCCTCTCTGCGTATCTCTTCAGGTGTTTTCCCTTTCTTGATAATGATGGCTGTGTCTATAGGTCTTATCTTTCCAATAACTTTTATAGGCTCTTTTTTTACCGTATCGCCGGGCTTAATGACCTTTACCTTACTGCGCATTACAGGTTGTGGTGTGGCTCTGGTTGCCGATTCGTTCTTCCTGATCACCATTACGGTGTCTCTTTTTGATTGCGAAGACGCAGGCAGGGCAAAGCATGATAGTATAATGCTTAGGCAAACAAGTAATATATATTGGTTCTGCTTCAGTTTGTTTTATTAATAAGTATTACTTGCTGTTGCAAGGGGTTAATACGGGATGCGGTAGCAACGGGTCGAAGTTCAAGAATAATGTATCCTTCCCTTGGTTGCGTATCACTTCTATGTAATCATTTACTTTTAGTGGTACGTGTTTATCCTTGCTGATCGTGTTGTAGAAGGTCGTTATCCTGCAAAGTTGTGTATTTACAACCATCAACTCTTTATGGAACATATCTTCCTTCTTAGGCACTAGCATTTCGGCAGCTACCGTATCCGTGCCATCAAAATAATCAAAAGAATAGAGATTATAGTATGGTAACGTAGTACTATCGCAGTATGTTAGGGTGATATTTATGTTTTTGCTGGTAGGAATGGCATTGTAAAACTCGCTTAACTGCGCCTGTATGCCGTTTGCAGCCAGTAGCAGCAAAAGGAGTAGTACATATCTTTTCATATTAAAATATACTAAATGCCTATTGCTTTCCCAAGCGTTTGAGGGCATCTTTTGCATTGGCATAGTTTTCGTCGAAGACCAGCGCTTGCTGATAGTCGGCTATGGCTTTCTCCATATCATTCTTTAGCTCATAGCATACACCTCTGTTGTAGTAGGCTTTGGGGCTTGCAGGGTTGATGTTGGTCAGCAGGTCATATTGGCGCCATGCTTTTTCTATAGAGTCTTCTTGCAGTAGTATATAGCCCATGTTGTAGTAGGCGTCTTCATACTGCCTATCGTGCATGATAACGTTTTTATATTCTTCCTTTGCTTTGGCGTATTCTTTCAGGTCTTGATAGAAAACACCACGTGCATATAGCGGGAATACATCTAAGGTATCCATACGGAAAGCATTATCGAAATATTGTAGTGCTAAAGGGTCGCCCAGTTTGCTGTACATCAGCCCTAGTTGTTCTACCGCTGCACGATATTCGGGGTCTACCTGTACCGCTGTTTGGAAACTGGAGATAGATTTCATCGTATCGTCAAGGTTTTTGTAGATCATCCCTTTTAGAAAATAGCCTTCGGGGTTGTATACATCTTGTTTCAACACGGTATTTATTTCGCTAAAGGCGCTGGTATACTCTTCCAAGTACACGAACATCTTCGCGATCTTGAGGTGAGCTTTTGTATCACTAGGATTAAGTTCCAATGCTTTTTTTAACCATACCACACTACCGCTGATGTCTTTGTGCTCGAAGAGCATATCACCAATGGTGCTGTAGTAGTCGGCCTGAGTAGAGTCGAGTGATATGGCCTTCTGATAGTCGAGTAGTGCCAGAGAATCTAGCTCCATACGGTCTAGGATAGCACCGCGCTCAAAATATAGCTCTGCTTTCTCAGGGTTTTTATTGATAGCTTGTGTTACTTCCTTAAGCGCAGGTTGGCTGGCAAAGATGCTATCGGCACTAATGCCACTATCGTTATCGCCGCAGGCAGCAAAAAAAGTAGTAATGATCGTAAGAGTCAATAATCTATTCCAAACGCTATTCATAACTGCAAACATAAATAATTTGAAGGATGCGTTGAAGGAAAAATAATGATTGACGCAACTGTGATTTTACTCGTGGTTTAATATTGTATCTTGATAATGTATGAGATCGGTTTACACTATTCCCCTAATAGTCTTTGTGCTGCTAAGTAGCATTAAAGTCTATGCGCAGGAGACTAAGCAGAAGGTGATAGTGATCGATACGATAGAGAGAGAACCTATGCCCAGAGATGTACATCACAAAGCTGTGAGTCATATTAGAGAATTATTTCCGTATTATAATCATTGTAATTTGATTTCAATATACTGCAAGCCGTTTTTCTTTGATTGTTTAGAAGAAGAATATATTCAATGTGTAAGTAAGTTAAATGAAAACGGGCATCAATCTCTAATAGCAATAGTGAAACAAATTCCTGGAATAGAATATATAAGTGTTTCAATTTCGTTTGACAATAAGAGTAGTAGTTTAGAATTGCTCAACATAGATCAAGTAAAAGAAGATACCATCCGTATCAATAAATGGAAACTGTATAAGAATAGGCTTGTAGATACAACTTATGGCGGTCGAGTGTATTCAAAAATGGAGAATGATAGTATGGTGTTTCAAGCATATAAAGTTGAACGAATATTTAAGTATGACGATTTTAAACCAGACACCTTGAAGCAGATACAAGTCTGCATCAATACTATAAAATATATATTACCATTGACTATTGAGAAAGGCGATGTTGTTTATACCACTTTTCGAGGTGCAGAAGAACCAATGCGAGTATATAAAAAGTATAGAAACTATTTAGATAAACATGATAATAAAGAACCAGTAAAAAAGTATAAATATGATATAAGTTGGGGCGATTATACTACCACACAATACATCTATTCTGCCACAATAGACTTTGCCACTACTGCACCATGATCTTGGTTACTTTCTTTTCATTGCCAAAATCCATAACCAATATATAAAAGCCCGTTTGCAGGCTACGTAGGTTGAAGTGATAGTAACTGCTTTGTACTTCTACCTTATGTGTAGCTACTACCTGCCCTAGCAAGCTTACCACATGCAGGCTTTTTAGGTTAGTGGTCTGTTTTGCAAAAAGTATGTTTATATGATCGTCGCTAGGGTTGGGGTATATGGTAAAGTTATTATCTGTAGTAGTGTTGCCAATGGGTGGTACTAAAAGTTCAGGATGCTGAGTGAGGGGATACATACCCTCTCCTTGTCTTATGGTATTGCGCATGCGCTCTACTTGCCCTTTGGTAAACATGTTGACACACACATCATCGGTATAATCCATAAAGTTCATATACATGATACCTGGTGATGACTGCGTGCAGCCGTCCGTAAAAGGAAAGCTAGGGCACCTGTTAGAAGAGTAGGCTTGCATAGGGGTATCATAGATACCATCATCCTTGCCTCCATTGAAAGGGCATTTCCCTTCATCATCTCCCCATATATGGAAGAGGTAAAACATATGACCTACTTCATGGGTTAAGGTGCGACCTAGGTCAGCACTTGCTATATAATTGTCCAAAGGGCTTACTCTTCTGCCAAAGGCACGGTAGTGTAGTATCACACCCATTTCGTTCATAGACACGCCATAGTTGCCCACCACATAGTAGTATGGTATGGCCAAGCCCAGTAGTAGTGTATTGCTGCCTGCTTCATTAATGGGGTTGATAACCCAAATGTTTAAATAGCTGGAAGGATCCCATACGTCTTTGCCTCCTGTAGTAGTATACTTTGCGTCGCTAAAACCGAAGCCAGAGCCAATACCTCCTTCGGGAAGAAAGCCTAACTGGCTGGTAGTATTGATGGTATAGCCATTAGTAGCGCTACCGTCAGGTGCAGTACGCGCTAATGCAAAACTGATATTAGGATTATCTGCAAAAGGTTTAAAGGCATTAGGTATTAAACTGGTATCTGCATTGCGTGCATTAAAGTCGCGATTGAGTACTGCCAGTTGAGAGTCTATTCGTTGTTGTATCCCAGCCAGTCCGCCTATTTGTTTTTGCTGTTGCTCATTGAGTACTATGTGAAAAACAACTGGTATAGGGTTTTGTGCATTGGTTTTCTGTTGTGCCGCTGTTTGGGGTGTATTTCCTTCACGTATTTTTTCTACCTGCTGCAGCACTTCGGGGTGCTTTTCTGCAAGGCGTTTAGCCAGTAGCTCTGTGCCACATTTTTGTTGTGCTATACTGCCTGTGCTTATCAGTAGCCAACTACAAACCAATAATACTCCTCTCATAAACAATCAATTGCGTTTAAAAATACGGATAATATAGATAGTGCTATCAACTAGTACCTGCCTCGAGTATCTCCAAAACGATAGTATAGGTTGACGAACAGCATGGGGTTTAGCGTATGGCCTGATAGCTGAGGTGAGGTTTTAAAGTATCTCCCCTTTGTATCTACAATGTCTATGCGGTAGGTGGTGGTTTTGTCGTAGAAATAAAAATAGTTGAGCTGACCACCTATACTATACGAGAAGTTGCTATTGGCAATAGGGCGTATGTATTCTATATTGAAGGCTACTGTTGGTGCTAGCATTTTAATATATTTTGAGGAGTCGGATAAGGTAGTTTGTAGCTGCACATTATCACTGCCGCCGATGGTGACACCATCTCCTGAAAAATGAGAGACGCCAATACCTACACCATAGTATAATAGCCCGTTGTTCACTTCTTTTTTTAACCTGCCAAAAAGCATTGCCTGTAGGTGCACAAAGTCCATGCTGAGCACAAACTCATTGGCCACCCACTGTACCGGTAAGGATGCTGTAGAGATACTAACGGTGGCAGCAGGAGAAAAATTACTCTGCTCGGATTCGTAACATGCTGCTAAACGAAAACCGGGATTGCCTGTTTGGTGATGATAGCCACCTACAAATTCGTTGAACATCATTGGGAAGTCGGCCTGAGCACCAACTCCTAATAAAAGTTGTGCACGGGTACTAATGCTTGTGATAAGTATTAAGCAAGTAAGTAGCAGTCTTAACATGCCGCTAAGTTAAGGGAAATAAAAAGTGCTACCATCAAGGTAGCACCTTACTCTCAGCTTATATACCAAGAAGGGGTGTATATCACATCTTGATCTTAAAAAATGGGTGCAGCAGAATAATACTGCACCCTAGGTAAAGCTCCCGCCAGAGAGCTTAACAAACACACATAAAACAAAAGAGGTTTAAGTCTGCGTAGCGGTATATACGATTTCGGCTGTATAAGTGCCCGCAGGGTATGCAAAGCCTGGAGTGGCTTTATATTTAATTGAAAAAGTTTGGTTGCCACCACGATGGCCGTAGTTAATTAAATTCTGACTGGTACTACTTAATGTGTTGTAGCTCGAATTGGCAAATGGTGCAGCAATATTACCTCCTGTCCCGTTAGCGGTTACTTGCAAGCCTAGCACTTGAAGTATAGGCATAACAGGTACGGGGGTAGCACTACCATTATAAGAAAAGTTAGTAGCCGTTGTTTTTACAGTTACAGTAAAACCTTTATTGGAACGAACTTTTAATTCTTGTGCAGTAGACTCAACGCCATTAGCATAAGCATTGACATTACTAAAAGGCAAGGTGACATCATTACCTACACTATTGCCTGTGTTTATAAAGCTGAACTCGATAGCATCGGTAAGTGTAAGGATAATGTTTTGCCCTGCTGAAGATGATGTGCTTTGGGCAAGTGCTGTACTGCTGATGAAAACCAGCAGTGCAGCAATCGTTGTTGTGTTTTTCATTCTTCGTGTGTCTTTTACTTTTTGTTTAAAACGATTGAAACTTGCTTGTGTATTTTTTGTTTTGATAACACAAAGATGCAACGAGATGTCCCCCTCTTCCAAAAAAATAGACTGGCTTAACTAGGTGTTTGTAATCAGTTAACTATTGGTTAGGAAATCGCTTTTAGGGAATGTGAACCGCTTGTTAAGTAGTTGCAAACCACTTGTTATCTAAATACAAACTGGCTGTTAAGCTCCTCCGTTTATTTGAAAAGAGGAGAGCAGTACAGCCATATTTGTACCAACGAAATTTAAAAACAATAAAAAGCACAATCATGAAAGTATTGATCACTTACCCCGTGGGGCTGTTACTAAAAGCATACATGTTATGCGCATTAGTACTTGTCAAGATCCAAAAAGAGAATCAAGACAAAAATGCGGTTAAGCCAACTAGGATAAAGAAGTCTGGCTTGGTAAAGAAGGCCGAGTGGCAAACGGCATAACCGCTTACCTACAGTATTATAACAATATATAATAGAGTCTTATAGCTAAATGTGAATAGCTATAGGGCTTTTTGTGTCTATAGACATAATAATAAGTGAGGATACCAGTATTTTTTTGTCAGCTATTTTATAATTTACCGACAAATTATATCTTTAAAGCATTATGCGTATATCATATATTATAGCGACGTTGCTACTAGCAGGCATTTTTGCATCTTGCACACGTGAGAATCAAGTTGTTGAACCTGTAAAGATAGTAGCAGATACAGGTGGTAATGCTACCATAAACATCATACCAAGATATCTAAACAAGGATATAGATAGTTGTGTAGTATATGTTTATTACAATTCAAAAAGAGCTCCTGAGTCAATATTTCAATATAACAACAATATGGTGGCCAAACCATCGGGCGGTCGTCCTACAGCAAGCTTTAAAGGTTTAAAGCTGGGAGATTACTACTTCTACGGCGAAGGTTATGACGCTTCAAGAAATTGGGTACTAAGAGGAGGTGCTACATTTAAAGTAGTGGACTCTATTCCAGGTACATCTTATACTGTACTATTAGATTTACATCCTTAAGGTGTTTCAAATACAATTAAAAAAAAGAAAAAGACTAAGCTGCCTTATGGCAGCTTTTTTATTGAGCAGTGCTGCTACGCATACAGTATCGACCAAACTTTAGAAGAATAAATACTGTCTGATATTTTGGTAAAGCATTATTGTGTGTTCAATGATAAAAAATGGAGTTTTAGATTTTTTATAATTGTTGGTGCGGTTTTTGCCTTAACTTTGTAACGCTTGAAACATATATTAGCCATAGCATTATTGATCAGCATTAGCTATCAGTTCGTCGCCAAGATGGGGGTGATAGCATGGTATGAGATCAATAAAGAGTACATTGCGGCAGAGCTTTGCGAAAACAAAGACAAGCCTCAATTGCAATGTAATGGTAAGTGTTATCTGAAAAAGCAAATAGACAAAGTGGAGGATAGTGGTGATGCTACTAATAAAAATCTACCCACAAAAAATAAGAAGACAGAACTGTCTGAGTATGTATTAACAACACAGGTGCTATGTGTTTGTTATACTTCAAAAGATATTGTTACTTTTCACGATAAGTACAATGCACCACGTGGTACTCAATATATCACTTCTGTATTTCATCCTCCCCAGCCGTTGGTATAAGAACGCAATAAATATTGTAGCGTAAAGCACTACAGTATATTTCTTATCCATAATTTCAAATAAGTATGAAACGCCTAATGTATGGGCTGTTGCTGCTATCGGCATCAGTGCCTGCTAGTGCCTGCGATGTATGCAGCGCATCTACCGGCGGACAGAGTTTAGGTATGTTGCCTCAACTCCATCGCCACTTTGTGGGGGTGCAGTATCAGTATCGCCACTTTAGTAGTTTGCAAAAAGGGCTCACCGATGCTAGCGCTTCTAAAACGTCTGAACAATATTTTCAGACCATGCAGCTATGGGGAAGATACACGGTAGGTGAAAAAATACAGTTGTTCGGGTTCTTGCCCTACCATAGCAACGCCAGTAGAGTAGATGGTATTAATACCATAATGCAAGGAGTTGGCGATGCAACATTTCTAGCCAATGTGATACTGCTCAAGTCTGCCGACACGGCAAAATGGAAACATACACTACAAGCAGGTGCTGGAGTAAAAATGCCGTTGGGTAGCTATAAGGGTATTACAGAACTGGAACAGCAAGGCTTGCCTAATATACAGCCAGGTTCAGCTTCTTGGGATTTTCCCGTAAATGCAAACTATACCATAAAGTATAAACGCGTAGGAGCTAATCTGGATGCAAATTATACCATTACTACCGCCAATAGTGACAGCTATAAGTTTGGAGACAGGCTGAGTACACAACTCACAACCTTCTACCAGTGGCAACAAGGTAAGGTTACTGTGCTCCCGCAATTAGGTATGCGTTACGAGTACTCGCTGCACAACTATGATAACTATAAGCGCAAATGGTTGAATACCCAGACAGGAGGCACTATAATATATGCCTCTGCTGGTGCACAGGTTTATTATGGGAAGGCTGGTATTCAATTATCGTACTACAAGCCAATGACACAGCAATATGCATCAGGTAATGTTATTGCCAATAGCAGGGCAGACATTGGGTTCGTTTACTTATTTGAGTAAAGAAACTGTGAATGATGAATAGAAGTCTTTTGACAACCATTGCAAGTATTTTTTTGATGGGCACAATTGCCTGTCAGAAAAAAGAAGAAGTAGCCGTACAGCCCGATAAGGTAGTAGTAAATATTACATCGCCAAAGGAAGGGCAAGTAGTGCGAAAAGGGGAAACGTTATCTATAGTCGCGAATATTAGATACATTACCCAAATGCACGGCTACATTATTAAAATTGTTAACCAAGAAACAGGTAAGCTATATTATGAAACAGAAGGTCATGCACACGGAGATATCATCAATATCAATGAGCAGTGGACCGATAGTATAGCTACCCAAACCCCACTGCAGCTGGAAATAACTGCTGTGCTGGACCATGAGCAAAATGAGACTCATGAAAAACTAGGCTTTATAAGCCAACCGTAAAAGTTAATTAAACGTCTTTATTATTAAACTATTTGAAAATAAATTGTCATGATTAAGTCATTGAAAAATATATTACTATTAAGTCTTTTTACTGTTGTATTGTTTGGTTGTCGCAAGCCTGAAGAACCTGTAGTTCAGCCACCTGCAACTACTAATGAAATGCACTTCATGTTTGAGAACTACTTTGGCAATGAGGAAATAGTGCTGAATACAGGTAACTATACCAACCTGCAAGGGGAGGATCTTACCATTACTAAGTTTAACTACTGGATCACCAATATCATTTTTGTAAAGGAAGATGGTACGGAATATGCCGAGCCGGAAAGCTACAGAGTATTAAAAGGAGATAAGCACAGTTCATTACATTTTCACGTAGCTAATGTACCTGCAGGTACTTATAAGAGTATTAAGTTTATGGTAGGAGTAGATGTGCCGCGCAATACCAGTGGTGCACAAACAGGCGCACTAGACCCAAATGTAAATGGTGATATGTATTGGACATGGTCAACAGGTTATATACAAGTGAAAATAGAAGGTACTTCCAGCAAGTCTACAGAGACAGGCAATGCTTATAGATACCATATTGGTGGCGTAGCTGCAGGAACGGAAACTCCTAGACAAGTAACACTTGATTTGCCTAATACGGTAACTATCGGAGATAAGGCAGGCTCTTTCAAAATAAAAACAGATGCAGCTAAATTCTTTGGCCCTACCAATCCCGTGTCAATAGCGACAACACCTAGTTTGATGGCGCCTGGTGCTATGGCTGCAAAAATTGCAGATAACTACAAACATATGTTCAGCGTTACTAGCGCAACAAATGAATAATACTTAACTTCATAAAAAGGAATATCATACAATGAAAGGATTAGTAAATATAGCGGTAGTATTATTGGTGACTACATCCATGTTTGCCTGTTGCCGACCAGATGAAACAGAAGTAGGTGGCAAAGGCGGTAATGCAACGCTGAAAGTTACACCTCAGCATCATGGCAAAGACATCCCCAATAGTAAAGTGATGATAAAGTACAATACTCAAGAGCTGCCATCAGCTTACGATGAAGAGGTGAGCACTACTAATGAGAATGGCAAGCCTGTAGCTACATTTACAAGTCTTAAAAAAGGCAACTACTATATTTATGCTAAGGGCTACGACAGTAGTATTGGTCAAGACGTGGTAGGTGGTATTCCTTATACGGTAACGGTAGAAAACACACAAAATATAACAGTGCCTGTCACAGAAGGACAGCATTTGTAATAACTACTTATCAATACAAAAAGCAAGGGAGTGTATAGACATACACTCCCTTTTTATTTGGCTTTCATAATTAAAACCTTTTAGCTAAGCTCAGATAAAAGTGTTTTTACCTTTTGGCTTACTAGATCTCTTATTGTATTAAATTCTTCACCTTCCATATGTCTTGGGTCGGGTATTTGCCAGTCTATGTGTTGCTTGGCAGGCATCCAAGGGCAGGCATCACCACAGCCCATAGTTACTACCGCATCGAATGGAGCATCATCTTTCACCTCATCTATAGATTTGCTATCGTGTGTGCTCAGGTCATACCCCAGCTCTTTCATTGCAGCAATAGCTTTAGGGTTAACAATACCCGAAGGTTTTGAACCTGCACTAAAAGCCTGTACTGCATCCCCTCCATGTATCTTGGCAAATGCTTGAGCCATTTGGCTGCGGTTACTATTTTCTATACAAACGAATAATAACTTCTTCATGTTTATTTAGTTGCTGTAGTTTGTATTGCTGTGTTATAATATTTCTTTCTAAACCAGAAAGCTAAATTTACTAATGCTATCAATGCAGGCACTTCAACAAGAGGGCCTATAACACCAACAAAAGCTTGTCCTGAATTAATACCAAATACACCAATGGCTACTGCTATTGCCAGTTCAAAATTGTTTCCTGTAGCAGTAAAGGCTATAGATGTGTTTTTAGAATAGTCTGCCCCCATGCGCTTGCCTACAAAGAAGCTTACAACAAACATCAACACAAAGTAGATGACCAGTGGTACCGCTATTCTTAAAACGTCCAATGGTATTTGTACGATCAGCTCGCCCTTGAGGCTGAACATGATAATAATGGTAAACAGTAATGCTATAAGTGTAATAGGAGAGATGAAAGGAACATATTTTTTGTTGAACCATTCTTCTCCTTTTAGTTTTATAAGACCATACCTGCTCACAATACCTGCCAAGAAAGGTATGCCTAAGTATATGGCTACACTCTCGGCTATCTGACCTATGGTGATGGCTACCTCAATACCCTCGTAGCCAAACAATGGTGGCAGAACGGTAATGAAAATATAAGCATAAACACTGTAGAAGATAACTTGGAAAATACTATTAAGTGCAATAAGCCCTGCTGCATATTCTCTACTACCTTCAGCCAGCTCATTCCATACCACAACCATAGCTATGCAGCGTGCTAGTCCTATCAGTATAAGCCCCACCATATACTCGGGGTAGCCATTTAGAAACAATAGGGCTAGGACAAACATAAGTATGGGCCCTACTATCCAGTTTAGGAATAGAGAAGCGCTTAAAACTTTTAGATTTTTAAACACTTTACCCATTTGCTCATACTTCACTTTGGCTAGGGGAGGATACATCATCAGTATCAGCCCTATAGCTAATGGAATATTGGTAGTGCCGCTGGATAATGAATTGATATATGTTGCAGATTGAGGTAGGAAATAACCTATGGCTACACCTAATGCCATAGCCAGGAATATCCATAGCGTCAGATTCTTGTCTAAGAATCCTAGCTTTTTTCTTTCGACCGCGGGAGCGCAATTATTTGCAGACATGTTTCGTGCTTTATCAACTAGTTTAGCAACAGCCCGAACCCGGTACACAACCAGCCTCTGGTTTTTGAGCAAATACGGTTACACTATATATACCTGTGCCACTAGCTCTAAATTGGTCTATTTCTTCCTCGCTTAAATACTTGTTCAGTATATCGTTAGGTATAACTATTTCTTTCTCCTTTTGTATTGTGATATTTTTAAACCCGTTTTGGTCTATCAGGTTCAGGTAATCCTGACGTTGTATAGCACCACTTACACAACCAGCATACATCTCGGCAGCACTACGCAAATTGTCTGGCAGGTTGCCCACAAGCACTATGTCTGATATACTGAAATGCCCTAGAGGTTTTAATACTCTGAATATCTCTTTTAGTACACCGTCTTTATTAGGTACAAGATTCAGCACACAGTTGCTCACTATCACGTCAGCTACGTTTGCTGTTACAGGCATCTTCTCAATATCTCCTTGTCTAAACTCTACGTTGTTAAAGCCCATTTTTTCGGCATTGGCTCTAGCCTTTTCTATCATGGCTTCGGTAAAGTCTATTCCTATTATCTTACCTGCCACACCTGTTGCCGAGCGTGCTACAAAGCAATCGTTACCAGCTCCGCTGCCTAGGTCTATAACCGTATCTCCTTCTTTTATTTGTGCAAACTCCGTAGGTAGGCCACAACCCAATCCTAGGTCTGCATCTGCATTATACCCTTCCATTTGGGCATAGTCGTCGCTCATTATATTGTACACTTCGGTACTACAGCCACCACTACCACAGCAAGAGCTCATATTGGTCTCTTTGTCTTGTAGTGCTATCTCACTATATTTTTGTTTTACAATGTCTTTCAGTTCTTGATCAGTAGGCATTTTATGCTTATTTAATCCGTTATTGCAATATTACGATTGAGCAGTTTAAATTCTGCATTAATTTAATGTTATCAAAATGATACCCCCAAAGCAATTGAGGGTATCAAGTATTATAAATTGCTGTTTTAGCAACAGCCTGTTCCTTCTCCACAACCAAGTCCGCCACAGCAGTCGTTGTCGTGTGTATCGCAACAGTTATGGTTCATTTGAATCTGTGTCATAGTCTATTCCTTTTATTTGTTAATTGCAATATTGCGATGAATAGCGGCAAAAAAATATTAGCAGCAGCTAGTATTCGACTCTGGCAATTCCTTGAAGAAACTACCGAAGAAGTCTTTATACTCAGCCCATTTTTTTGGGTTGATGCAATAGCAAACACTGGTACCTGAAATGTTGCCTTGTATCAGCCCCACCTGTTTGAGCTCTTTTAGGTGTTGCGAAATGGTGGGTTGTGCTAAGCCCAAAATATCTACCAAAGTGCCACATACACAGCTATCTGTTTTCAGTAGATACTGAAGTATAGCAATACGTGCAGGGTGCGCCAGTGCTTTAGCCATATTGGCTAGTTCGTTCTGCTTTTTAGTAAATAAATCTGATTTTGTAATACCCATTGCTTGTACTATTCATTGTAATATTACGATGAATATTCTTTACAGCCAAAAATTATTTTTCTGCAGGGGCAAATTGAATCATTTTTTTTATTCTTGGTGGTGGGGTAGTTTTCTTGTATTGCATGGTCACTATAGTATCATCATCGTTAAACAAGCCTTTTAGTACAAAAAGGTTTTTATTCATCTTCAACTCTACAAAACCTGAAAAACTTTCAGACTTATACAGGCAGTTGTAGGTGGGGTATTCCTGTTCATCTTTGCTCAATACTACCAACATAGGAGTAGACATATTGATAGTAGGTTTTTTTTGATTGGTAATAGAGTCTTCTGTATAAATTACTTCGCTCAGTTGTAAAGCATTGAAGTTGATACCATCTTTTATATAGTCTTGCAAAGTACCATCCCAATAATAGTAAGACGCGTAGTATTTCTGATTGATGCAGCTATCTCCATAACAGGTCATATTATTTACCCATACTTTACCTTGTAGAAATTCGGTAACCTCTTCTAGAGGAGAAAGCTCTTGTTCTTGTGCATAGCACCAGTTGGAACATGTTACCAGTATTGCAAGTAAGATAGGTCTAACCATTGCTACACTATTCCATTTTTTACAGCATACATCACTAGCCCAGCAGTATTGCGTACACCTATCTTGTCTAGCAAGGCAGAGCGTATCCCTTCTACGGTGCGCGGACTTAAAAATACTTTCTCTGCAATTTCGGCGGCGGTATGCTGCTCGCAAATGAGGCGAAGCACGTTAAGCTCTTTTTCGTTAAGTGGCTCTACTTGTTTAAAAATAGTAGGGGTTTGTGCTTTTTGTACCACATTTTTCAGCATGGTATTGCTCACCAGATCGTTGAAATAAAAGCCGTTTTCTACAGCTGCATGTAGTGCCAGTTTTATTTCTGAAGGCTCTGCGTTTTTTAATAAATAACCGTTGGCGCCAGCCTGTACAAGATGCAGGATAAAGTGCTCCTCATCAAACATGGTAAGGATGATGATCTTTAGGTCGGGGTATTGTGCTCTTATCTCCTTAGTTGTCGCAATGCCATCCATCTCCGGCATTTTTATATCCAGTAATACTACGTCTATATCGTTGGTCTTTAGCAGTTCTAACAGCTCTAGTCCATTGCCCGCTTCTCCGGCTAGTGCGAGTTGAGTATCGTCGCTAAGGGCAATTTTTAAGCCTTGTCTGAAAATTTTATGATCGTCTGCTATAGCGTATTTTATGGTAGGCATCTTACGCTAATTTACTATACTTCTACGGGAACTGTTAGTAAAATACCGTATTCATCATTATCTGTATAAAAACTAATAGCTGCCTGTATCGACTTTCTCCTGTTTTCAATATTCTTCAGCCCTATAGCTCCTTTTTTATAAATAAGCTCATGGTAGCTGTCCTCAGTTAATCCTGTGCCATTGTGTGTAAGGGATAGGGTCAATCTTTTATCAGACAAAACTGTCTCTATATCCACTTTTGTAGCATTGGCATGCTTCATGATATTGTTAAGCAGCTCTTGTAATATGCGGTAGACAGAAAGCTCAACTTGTCCATTAAAACGTGGTAGCGTGTTAGTGGAAGTGAATTTGATCTTCATGCTGCCCGATCTGTTGATCACATCAGCGGTAGCAAGTATCGATTGTTCCAACCCTAAATGGAAAAGGGTAGCAGGCTGTAGTTTATGAGATATATCTCTTAGTTTCTTTATACTGTCGTCCAGTAGTTTTTTCGATTGTTCTAAGTGTTCATTATCGGCACCAGTGGCAGCATTGTGTAAGAAGAGCCTGACGGAGGAAAGTGTAGCACCTATATCATCGTGCAGCTCAGAAGCAATGCGAGCACGCTCTTCTTCTTCGCTTTGTATAGAGGCTTGTAATAATTCTTGTTGCTTCTGTAGGTTGATACGTTCCAACTCTACCTGATGTTTAATGACCCTACGTTGATACAATACAACAAATAATATAACCCCTAATGCTAAAAGGAGCATGGCGGCAATGCCTATTATTATCAATGTGGTAAGATGTGTATCCAATAGTTAAGGTCTTTTGCAAAAGAATGAGGTCGATAGCATTACTGACTTTAAGATAAGCAATGTGTCGTTTATCTGCCATAGCTGTCCTACGTAGGTACTCATTTCGTGAGTGAGCAGGTAACGGGTAAAAAGGAATAGAAAAAAGATTCCTGATGTATAGATAAATATGGCCGTATTTGCCCAAAAGAAGGCTGACCGTTCTATGTGGAGCGTGCTTTTTTCTTGTAATATCTTGACATAGCCTAGTATACAGAGCAGTATATAGCTAAGAGAAAACATTGCAGCACTAAAGGCGTCAAAATCTTTATAGTGTTGTAGGCTAATGCCTGCCTCGGTTGTATAAAATATATTGGCCAAACCAATGCAGAAAAAAGGGAGTACTATAAACGATGCCTTTTGAAATTTTGTATTGAATTGTTGCTTGAAAAAAAAGAATAACAAAATGAACTCTGCTATAATATAGGTATTGGCAACAGGGAAGCGTGCAGGGCTACCATAAAAGATAATGGCAACCAGCAAATTAGCAACAAACCCTACTAAGGTGTACCACCAAAGTAGGGAATATTTTTTTTTATAGATACCTACCAAAACTGGTAGGGCTACTATAGTTGTGTTTATATAAGGTAATAGTTCTTTGATATACTATAGTTTATGGGTAGAGGTTTGAGAGGTCGCCAAAATAAACGGGTTGATTATTGGCAGTAGCATAGAAGGCTAGGGTATAGTTGCCATTGTCTTCTTTTGCTTTAGAGAAATGAAAAGTGTCGGGGTTGTACAAAGTAATGATACCTTTAAATAAGGCGATAGAATACTTTCCTTCTATTTCATAACCTTGCTCTACCGTTACTGTTACCTCATTGTTGTCGCCAATATTGTTTTCGTCCATCATGTATTTTACGCGGTGACTTTGGCAGTCTACATTTACATCTATAGCACTGGCAGCTACCGAGAGTACTGCTGTAGTGGTATTGCCAAAAAAAGCATTGACCATATCGTCATAGTCTTGTTGCGATATTTGATGATAACTGGCTAGATAGCCTTGGCAGGCAGGGTCGCCACAGCTTGCTCTATCAAAACAGCTAGCTTGTGGTAGGTTTAGATTTGCGGCATTTCTGTTTCTCATAATAGTCAGGTGTTTTGTTTGTATTAAAGATAATGGTCAGGTTGTAATAATAGAAGTACAGGTAGTATATATAAGTAGATACCCGCAAATAATGCGTAGAAACACGTACTTATAGTTTTACAAATATGCTTCGTTCGGTATGGGCATCTTTAAAAGCAACCTCGGCAAGGTAGGTGTCATTATTCAGGTGTTTTATGTTCAGCGTATAACTTTTTTTATTATCGCATTCCGCTTCTATCAGCACATTACCTTGCATATCCATAATACGCACATGCGTCATTACCCCTCCGGCAAAGACATTGAGTTCATCGCCCGACGAAATAGGATATGCTGTAAGCTTCTTTTCTTGTTGAGGCATCAGGGCAGCTATTTACAATTATAAAAGTCTATAATTATAAGCTGCGTATTTATACCCACGTGTCGGTATTTATTATCCGTGCCATTGGGTATGGTGTTTTAAGATATGGATGGCTATATTAATTATCCAGCTTTATTTCGAAAAGCTTAGGCCAGTTTTTACCGGTTACAAATATTCTATTCTCCTTACTATCATAAGCAATGCCGTTGAGCACTTCAGGTGCTCTTTCATTATTAGAGACCGCAGGTATGCCTGTGCGTTGGCGTAAGGTTTTCAAGTCGGCACGCCCAACTACATAGCCTGTAGCAGGGTCTATTTTTAAAATTAGTTCAGTCTGCCACTGGTTGGCATAGATGTATCCTTTTATATACTCCAGCTCGTTGATGAAGCTAACAGGCCCATAGCGGTCCACTACTTTTATGGTCTTTACTTTTTGTAATGTTTCGGGGTCTAAAAAATATAACTGGTCGGTACCGTCACCATATATAATATGGGTGCTATCATTGGTCATTCCCCAGCCCTCTTTACTATCAAAAGAAAAGGTCTTTAGTAGTTTGAATGTTTTCTTATCATATACAAACCCTGTTTTTGCCTGATAGGTGAGTTGGTATATTTTATCACCCATTACGGTAATACCTTCACCAAAATATTTATTTTCCAACTTGTGTTGTTGTAGCACTTTCCCCGTTTCCAGTTCGTTTTTAGTAAGTATAGATGTGCCAAACTGCCCTGTGCCTTCATATAAATAGCCATCTACAAACTGTAGGCCTTCGGTGTAAGCATATGGGCTGTGCGGGTATTGGTTGACAAGCTGGTAGGAGATATGCTTGGGGGCAGGTATAGGGTTGGTGTCTTCTTTAGGTGTGTTAGTACTTTCCGTAGGTTTAGGATCGCTACCGCAAGCAGCAGCAAGTAGCAGAAGAGGCAATATGTAAATGCGGTATTGGCGCATGGGTAATGTATATTGATTTTAGAATAGGACGAAAATAGTGGCTTCCGTTTAAAGTAAAAAGGTATTGCAATAAAAAAGCCCTATGTAAGGAGAACATAGAGCTTGAATAAGGTATATATCTATTTATAGCTTGTATTTGATCAGCTTTAGTATTTCTATCATCATATCCGGTGTGAAGAGTTTCTTCTTACAATGCAGTATACGGCTTAGTATCTGTTGGTCTGTTTTTAGGTGCACTGCCAGCTCTGCTTGTGTTACTTTTTTAGATTCCATGTAGGTTTGTAACCCCTCTGCTATCACCTCATACATGTTACGTGGTGGTTTTTTAGACGCCAGTATCTCGTTGACGCTACCAGCACGAGCATACTTTAAAAACTTCTCTAAAAAAGCTTCTGTAAGTGGTGTCTCCCCATTAATAACTTTGGAGTAATAATACGGAGTCACTTTTATTCTTTCCGCCATTTCACCTTTGGTTGCAATGTTGCGTCGCTTCATGAGTATAGCAGCGGCTTGCTTTAATTGCAATGGCTTTACATCCTTTACATGTTTGGCTTTGGGTGGCATATCAGGAACTATTTGTTATAAAGATAGGTACTGACGCATGAAATAACAATATTTAATGTAAAATTGGTGTGTTAATTCTTGTTGTTTTTTTGTGAACTCTCTTATTTTTTGTTCTAAACCCCTTTACAATGCTTATTTGTAGGCTTGTTGTCAATGTCTTTTGGAATTTATATTGGTGAGAATGAAGCAGTTAATAAACGCTTGCAATAGGATAACTGTTGATTAATAATTTTAGAAAAATTAAATATTACCCAACCTTTCTGTGACAAAATACGCCTAGTATTTATATGAAATAAAATCATATTCCATGAAAAAAGCGCTCTATACTCTGCTCTTATTGGCCTTTTTTGCTCCATATGCCAATGCCAGTCACCTAGCTGGTGGAGAACTTAGGTATGAATATAACGGAACAAACTATACGGTCTTCCTTACTTTGTATGGAGACTGTACGGGGGTTAATATGCCCACATTTGTAATAGTTGATGTAGCCTCGGCGTCGAAAAGCTTGAGCGCACAGCTGACATTGCCACAAACGGCATTGGAGATCGTTACGCCCCCTTGCCCTACAGCACCTACAAAATGCCATAGCTCCAGTTCCGTAATACCAGGATACAGAGTGGCTAAATACAAAGCCACGATCAATATCCCTAACGTTCTTGCTGCAGACTGGAAGTTTTCTGTTTCGCTTAGCGCCAGAAATACGTCTAACAACTTAGCTTCGGGTGGCAACCTATATTTGGAGGCAACGTTGAACAATGTCAACGGTCATAACTCTACTCCATATATTCCTAATACTCCGTCTTTTTATATCACAACATCTACTACGCCTACGGTAGTGCCGTTACAAACCATAGACCCCGATGGAGATAGTATTGTCTACGACCGTGTAGCGCCAAAACTATCTGCTACGTCCAATGCTACTTATTCAGCAGGAGGGTTTAGCCCTACCAATCCTTTTGGTGCTAATGGTTTATATTCTATCAATGCCGCTAACCAAACCTATTCGGTAAGAGGCGGCATGCAAGGGTTCTTTGCCATGGCTTTCAAAGTAAGGGAATACAGGAATGGTAATCTGATAGGTTCTTATATAAGAGATTTTGGCATTGCTGTATTAGCAGCAAGCAGTAATAACGTCATCACTTATCCTATGATATCAGCAAGCAGTACCACAACGGTATATTCTTGCCCAAGTAGTATGGATACTGCATATACTTGGTTTATAGACCCTACCAGTACCGATACCGTTTTTGTTGAAGTGGACACGCCTGTAATAGCAGGGTGGACATTTAATAACAGTACTATGGCGGGCAGCCCTACAGGTAGTGCTACGGTATGGTGGTCAGCTCCAGCCAATCTTAATCCGTTGAACCTGCCATTTTTCTATATAGACCTTAAAGTGAAAGATAACGGATGCCCTATGACGGGTTTTGCTACCTATGCTATATTGGTAAAAACAAGACAATGCTCTGCGGATAGTGTATGGCCCGGCGATGCGAACAGTGATAATGTAGTAAACCTGCTCGATCCACTGGCTGTAGCTTTATCTTATAATAGCATTGGACCTTCAAGGCCAAACGCTTCTAATAATTGGGTAGCGCAATATGCTCCTGATTGGGGTAGTAATATACCATTGACATCGGTAAACAGAAAGCATGCGGATTGTAATGGAGATAGTATTGTAAACCTATCTGACCTTGCGCCGATAGTTGCCAATTATGGATTGACACACCCTAAAGGAAACTCCGCTAATAAAATCACAGGTGCTCCTGAAATATTCTTTGACCTGAGTAGTACGCCTTTGGTAGCAGGGTTTAATGTATCTGTACCTATTAAGATGGGAACATCAGGAAACCAAATGAAAGATATCTATGGTTTTGCTGCGAGAGTAAAACTGGTAACATCTGTGCCGCTTAGCCCAATAGCTATAAATACAGCTACCAGCTGGATGGGTAATAGTACTAATACGCTCAACTTTAATAAAGATATTAGTAATACCGTTGTAGACTGGGCATATGCAAGAATAGATCATCAAAATGTGAGTGGTGATGGTACCATTGCAACGGTAGACTTCACTATTCCTACTAGCGTGATCGGAGGAGAGTCTATTGTGTTCAGTTTTGAAAATCCGATACTAATAGATAAAGATGGTAAGCCGATAACGCTTTACAACATGTCAGATACAACAGGTATTATTCAAATACAACAATCGGTAGCCAATGTAGCGGGAGCAGTAAGCAATGCATATGTAGTGCCTAACCCTTCAGGCAATACAGCAAGCCTGCACTTACAACTGGCAGAGCAAGATGAATTGGTAGTAAATGTTGTAGACGTTACTGGTAAATTAATATGGACGGAAAGCCGCATGGTTGATGCAGGAAATAATCAGATAGCATTGCCTGCTACGCAGATAGCAAGTGGTGTATACTTTATACATATACAAGGTGCAGGTGGCCATGATTATAAAGTGAAGTGGGTAAAACAATAATTTAAAGACTAGCCGTATCGCCCTATATAAATATGACACAGCCTCTTTATTAGAGGCTGTTTTTTTTACAAAGTTTATTTTTTGTTTAAACAGTTCTGTGTATACAATTAGTTATTGCATACACTGCAAGGTCTTTAGTAATAGGTTGCTCTCCTCTTCGGTAAAGATGAACTGCAGGCTGCGGTAGAAAGTAGTGTTTTCAGGGCTGTTGTCTGTGCCATACCCGTTATACTTAGTGAGCATATATATAGGCGTGTTCATTATCTTGTTCTGTAGTTGTTGGTTGGGGCTAATGCTTCTTTTTTTGCCACCATTATCTACATCTGCTACCTCCATTTGTCCTTTGAGTAATAGAAATACATCAGAAAAATTGTAAGGGCTATAACGGGGTTCATCCCATCGGTATGTAGTGGTGTCTCCTACAAAGCGCAATTCATAATAACTTTTTTTAGGAGCACCCTTTAAAGCATTAGATAGTATGTAACAGTTTAAGTAAGTTTTATCTGTTTCTTTTACGAGCCACCAAAACCAAGAGTCAGCATAGGTTTCATCCTCATTGTTCACCACCTCTCTACGTATTACATGGCCTATTGTTACTGTAGTAAGGGTGTCGTATTGTTTATTAAGCCTTTCTATGGCTTCTTGCTTCTGATTGTTTTTTGCCGCGTTGAAAAAATAGGTCTTTACGCCGTGCAAGTCATAGAGATTCATGTATTCTACAGGTACTACTACAGGCCATGTCAGGGTATCACAACTCTGCGCCATAGCAACTGATGGTAGTATAATAAGCAGTATGGTAAAATGTAGACTACGAAACACAATACAAATATAGTATTGTGTTTCATCAATTAGTTATTACAATATGTTTAAGGATTTCTCTTCTAATATTTTTCTGACTGGTAGGTGATGGTATATGTAGTGTTACCTACAGTGCGAGTACGTTGTATACTAATAGAATCGTGCTTGGGTAGGTAAAGTAATGTGACGGTGTCATTGCTACCGGTACCTGTATATTGGTAATGTTCTCCTACTCGCTGGTCTAATTGTAGCTCTATAGGGTCTATGGCTTCTACATTTTGATTAGGAGGTAATGTTAACTTATTGTCGTTCGATACTGTAATAGGATAGTTGTCTATATCTTCTGCTATAGGTGTAGTAGTGCTACCTGTCTTTTTACTACCACTCAGGTGCCATTTCTTTATTTTTTGCATTCGGGTAGCACCTAGCGAAATGTGTATTTGTTTCGTTACATGTATTGTGGTATCAGCAGCTTTAGCTAGCACAACGTAGAAGGTGCCAGTGTCTCTAAATTTATGTGTGCCGGTACGGTTATAGCTGTGGTAGCCATCACTAAAACTCCAGTATACAGGAAGGCTTTCGTGCTGGTTGGAGTTGAAATATAGATACTCGTACACATACCCTTTACCTTGCATCCAAAAGTCTAAAGTGCCTTTTACCGTAGATGCATCGGGTTCATTTTTCTTACAGGCACTAAATATAGCTAAGATGATGAAGGATAGGATAAGGGCAATACGTTTCATTTTATGTCTGTTAGGCGTTGTGTGTATTATTATATAACAGAAATAAAAGTAAGTTTATTTTGTGTAGTTTCTATAAAATGGAGAGTTTGTTGGTTATTTCTTCATCGATTTCACCGACTTGGTCCAAGCTGCTACAATTTCGTTCTGTATTTTTTTGTCTTCACTATTTATAGTTACCTCAAATATTTTTCCGTCTACTAGTCTGTAATAAGAATTGTATAGTCCCACTACTTGCCCTTGTCCATCTGTTACCACATAGTCCAAGTATTGGAATTTTTTGCCTTCAACAGTCTTTTCGCCATCTTTAAAAGTGGTTGTCAAGTCTATTTGATTTACATTGGCTTCAATGTTTCTTTTCAGAAAACCTATGTAGTTCTTTATGGTGTTGTCGTCAGCCTTTGGGGTAGGGTGTAGCGATGCCTTGAATAAATTCTTTTTTTTGTCTTTTTGTAATACCAGTATTTGATTGTTCTTTTTATCTACCTCAACTTCTTCCCAACTGGCAGGTATGGCAAACTTCCAGCCTAAAGCCTTGTTCTTATATATGGCTGCTTTTTTCGTCTTAATGTTTTTGCTAACCGTTTGCGCCTGTGCATTCGGGCTTAAGATCATTGTAGGTAGTATTATGGCTACCAGTATAGTTAAAAGTCTAGTCATAGTATTTATTATCAAGCAACAAATGTACCGTTTTATTGCCCGTGTTATTTATTAGGCTTTCTATAACAATGTTAAAACTCGTGTTTTATGGCTTTACTGTGGCAATAGATCGTTGCCACAGGTCTTGCAGTAGTTGCTTGTCTTGCTCATTGGTGCAAATGATACTTGCGCCAAAGTTGAGCGTGTCTAGCATCGTAGAATAGGTGATGTATTCATAATAACCACCATTAGGCGCTTGTACTTTTAGTGTAGCAATGTAAAATGTTTTCTGGTTTATCTCCTTTTGTCTGAAAGTGGAATCTACAGTATAGTCATCATAACCGCTTAGTGGTTCGGTATATTGTGCATACTGTTGATCCAGTATTGCTTTAAGCGCCACTTTATGATCCGTTACATTACCGCTTATAAAGGCATATAGTGAGTTAGCTTGTTTGCCTTCTTCTTTGTTCATCCCAAATATGATCTTGTTGGCATCGCTATCTTCTTCTTTGTCGTGCTCATAAAACTGTTGAGAGGCATAGGTCTTATGTCTTAGCTCGTCATCGTTGAGTATATACCATTTTTGGGGAGTGTTTATTTGCCAGTTCAGCGGTTGGTAGGTGAATATCATTTCTCCATTTGCACCTTCGGTAATACTGCTATCACTATTACTGCAACCTGCTATGGTAATGGCAGCTAATATAAAAACTAGAAAGGTTCTCATTCTTCTTCTGTTTTCAGTTCGCAACGTACATCTTTATAAAACTCTCCTGTTGGGTAGCCCATGTTTTTCTGACGGCATTCAAATGCCGCGGTCTCTTTAGTGCTTGTGTTTAAAGTGATTTTTGCCACTTCTTTGTCATTGTTCCCTTTATCTATACACAGGCAGGTGTACTCTTTACTGCCGCCGCACGCAGCTAGTAGTAGAAGAATTGTTATGGATAACAAGTATTTCATCATGCGGCTAAAATAAGAAACCCCACCGATAAACGGTGGGGTGCATTCTGGTTACTAACCCGAAAATATTTACACAGTTATTTCAAAACGCTTTGGTGGTGGCATCTCCCAGTCTATTTTACGTTTTACCAACCATAGTTCTTTTATCTCGCTACGGTGTAGGGCAAATTGTGGATAGAACTCTTCATTATCACTAATGCATACAAATATCTCGTTGCCTTCTTTTCGGTAAAGACGTTTTACCATAATACGATCTTCTGTCACTACTACATATATATAGAACTGTGCCGTACTGTTCCAGTATTCTGGCTCTACAGATTCGCCCACTACATGGAAGCCTTCTTTAAGAGTAGGTTCCATACTATCACCGCTCACCTCAAATACACGATATTTATCTCCACGATAAGGCATGTTGGGTATGTTCATTACCTCTAGCTCGTCTACAAATTTTGGGTCTAGGTAGTGTTTGCTATAGCCAGCCTGTGCCATAATAGGTACTACGCTCAATCCATTTTCTACATTAAGCCCAAGTGCTTTTTGCAAACGCAGCTCATCGCCTGTAGTGTGTGTGCTATGCTGGTAGTGCTCAGCAGGGTTGTTGTAGGCGCCGCCAAATAGTTGGTCGGTAGTAATGCCCATTGCTTTTGCAGCTCTGAGCTTTATGGTTTCGTCCAGTTTTTCTTTTTTGAAGTTGTAATAGAGTGTGCTGCGTGGTATGCCTAGCGCCTCTGCCAGGCCGTGTACGCCCATTTTACTCATCCTTGCGGCGTTTTGTAATGCCTCTCCTTGATGTATTTGCATAGTGCTATGTATTATAATAAATAATATTTTAAAATAAATTTGTACAATTGTTCATAGTTTGTACATTTGTTTAACAATGGTAATAAATAATGCAGCTTGTTGCACAAATGTATAAAAAATATTAAACACTAACAACTATGAGTAAAACATTTTTCTATAACCGATCGTGAACTAAGATGCAGGCTACCAGAGTGGTATGCAGGCAATAGATTACCTCACCCAAATGAAGACAATATGAATAGTAAAAGAGAAAAGCAGCTAGGAATAAGGAATACAGCCCGTGAGTTAGGGGCAAAAAAAATGCCCACTGTAGACACAAGCGGGCGTTTCAAAACAAAAAATAAAAAATACGATACAAAGATAACAAAAAACTTAATAATAGAAGACTTTAGAACAGGGTTGTTAAACATCAGTGTCGACTGGTATTGGAATAACGCCACAGAAGCCGAAGCACTTTTTTTGTGCAAACCTTGTTTTGAGCAATGGCTGAATGATACGGGAAGGCTGGATTGGTGCAAAGAGTCGATAGACTACTCCGGCGAATATGTTCAGGATGTCAGCACTTTGTTATCGGAAGATTATTGGGATCATGCAGATTTTGAAGTGAAGCTAAAAGATTTAAAAGCCTACATACTGCAAGAACAACTAGTGTAGTGACCAGGCACAATTTTTTAAACAACTAAAAATTATATAAAGATGATGAACAACGAAATGTATTACGAGCAAGTAAAAAGATGGATAGACAGCTATCGCGATGCGGGACCTCTTTCTTGGTTGCGCCGTTTTGTAGACAATAGCCAACAACCCGAAGAGGTGAAGCAAAGACTCTACAGAGAGATCGACCGTAAGATAGCTTGCCTGAACAAAACACCTTGGTTTGCTAAATGGAATGATGACATCAGATATTTAATGGATCAGAACGGCTACCCTGAAGTGTTTACTACTCGCTATAGTGCGGTGAACAAGATCATTCAACTACGCAAGTATGGTTTTGATGTGCGACTGATAAAAGGTTCTGCTTTTTTCAGGATCCAATTGATACAGTCAGCCCCTATAGATGAGCATCAACCGTTGGATGTGCTTACTGCACATTCGCTGGTAGCTTAAACCTTAGCTAAGCCTATCACCCAAAGCTGTACTTATAACCTTATTATCACGAAAATGACTTACTGCTTGCTTCTCCCTCACAGAGGCGATGCAGTGGGTACAATAATTTGCTATGAAGAAATATTTATTGGTAACGGCCGTACCTAGTGCTGACGAAACATTTGCAGGAGCATTGGGTATTACCAAAGACCGAGAAGACAGGATCAACGAACTTTTAGACCAGAGCCACGAAGCAACCAATACTTATCCCGATGCACTAGCAGTGTTGTCGGTAAAGTTGAAAACGGCTAATGAACTGGCTTATGCTTCTTTTCATTTAGGGGCATTTGCCGAGAGCAAAAGATTAAAACAGGAACTCGTAGAAAAATTATTAAGCTAATGAAGACTACCCCGAAAGGGAAGTATAAAAAACACACACTTATGGATATTCTATCATCTCTGGTAATTAATGGAGACATCGGCCGGCTGACAACGGCACAAAAAATAAACTATTACAAACAAGTATGCGATAAGTTGGGGTTAGACCCACTATCGCAACCCTTTAAAATATTAAGGCTGAGGGGAAAGGAAATTCTCTATTGCGATAGAGGTGGTGCACAGCAACTGAACAAGCTGCATAAAGTGAGCCACGAAATAAAAATGCGTGAGGTGACCAATGGTTGCTATGTAGTAACAGCTAAGGCCAATACCAAGGAAGGAAGGCATACGGAAAGTATTGGTGCGGTGCCTATACACAATCTGCAAGGGGCGCAGTTGTGTAATGCGATGATGAAGGCAGAAACAAAAGCTAAGCGCAGGGCTACATTAGACCTTCTTGGGCTGGGCATGCTAGACGAGAGTGAAACAGATCTGATGAATGATGCAGAGCCAATATCATTTGAGCTGAATACTACAGAGGAAGTGACTGAAGGAGGTGTTCCCGAATCGATACTGCTAGGCACGCATGGATTGAAGAAGCGGGTAGCTGTTTGTACTAGTGAAGAGGACTTGTTGCAACTGTATCAAGACAATGCAGCGCGTGTAGAACAACTACCGGAACTGAAGGCGGCATTCACGGAAAAGAAAAAAGAGTTGCGACAAAGAATAGCCGCATAGGTTTTTAAAACCACTGCTCTGAGGTGCGTATGGCAGCCTGCATGATCAGGAAGCCGAATAGGAACTCAAAAAGCAGTTTGGTGATGCGGTAGGTAAGTTCTTTTTCCTGATAGCGAAGCAACAGCAATACAGGAACGCTGAAGAGGAAATGGACAAACACCCACAGTATGCCAACGTCAAAAAAAGTATAAAATGAATTGCGAAAGCAATACACTATAAAAGACAAAAGAAACAAAAGTAGATACCCTGCAACAGCTCTGCTGATCAGCTGTAAGCGTTTTTGGGTTAGCGCGGGGCTCGATCGGAGTTTGGTTAACGGGTAGCTGCTTTTGCCTAGTTGCAATAGTAAGAAGTAGAGTATTGCTACGGCAAATATGCTGAGCAATAGCGGCAGCAAAGAAAATAGAAAGTAGACAATACTCATAGTTGTGTAGTAGACTCCTAAGATAGCGATTATGAAATACTATCAATAAAAAAGCCCTCCTGAAAAGAAGGGCTGCCCGTAAGGGCGGGGTTATTAACAACAAAAACAGATATAACTAGAGTACAGCATTATGATTAAAAATGAACGAAAAGAATATCGCGAAGTAGATACAACCGCTCAACAGGTTGAGCAGGAAGTAACGGGTATAACTTTTATTACGCCTACGCAAATACCACGCGCCGGCTGCCCCCAGCGTACTCAAGAGCGCGTGGCTAATGCAGTAGGTGTTCATCATATAAGTAGTTTGCTCGGGTATTATAAAGTAGAGCAAAACCAAAAACACGAAAGAGATAATTGGGTAGTATATGAGTATGTGCAAGGTTCTCATCTCCCAATGCGGTAAACGAGCTTTGGCACTTAGTGTGCTGTAGTGAGATAGGTTGTAACAGATGGCGGCACCACTAAGTATAAAGGGTGCTGCAAGCATCATTAAAACGATCATTGTTGTTATGAATCCTATCATCTCCATCTTACTAAGTAGTAAAACAAAAACGATACCAAGTCTGTATTTCTATAAGCTATCGGGCTTTTTTTATAAAGAATTGTACAGAGCGATGACAAAACCAAACCCTATAATAATTACCAGTTAAAAAAAAGATCACCAGATGAACAAAAAAGAAAGCTATTGGTTTGCCCACGACAGCAATGCCCGTAGCGATGCGAAGATAATAGCCATGATGCAGCAGTATGGGATGGAAGGGTATGGCAGATGGTGGGTGCTGCTAGAGCGCCTGCGCAAAGAGCAAAACTATAAGTATAACATCAATACCAAATTTGCCTACAACGTGCTGGCACAAGAGCTATGCTGTAGCAATGAGGGAGCAAAAAAATTTATCGCGGCTTGTATAGAAGAGTATGAGCTGTTGCAAACAGATGGAGTAAGCATATGGTCTACCGGGCTGAATGCAAGAATGGAACATCTGGATAGGAAGCGAGCTATAATGAGCGAGCGCGGGCGAAAGGGAGCAGCAGTAACCAATGCCAAACGCGCTATTGCCAAACAAAACAAACAAGGGGATAAGAGCGCGAAACAAACAAAAAAACAACCGTCTGCGCCATCGGTAGGTGCGGTAGTCATTAGCCTGGAAGGGAAGGAAGTATCTGCTGCCAAAGAACAACTTCTCGAAAAGCTAAGGCAAAATGCACTTGCTGATGAGCGGCGGTTTGTTTACCCCTATTGTGCAGGCGGGCTGGAGAAAGAAGAGCTGGCAGCATGGTTGGGAGCGTTCAACAAGCACCTGTCTTTTATAGGCGATGTGGTGAAGACCGAGAAAGATTACCGTACCCATTTTGCGGCGTGGTTCAAGTTTAGAGATGTGGCCAACCAGCGCCCCGAAGACTATTCGCCTATACCTAAAAATGTAGCCCTACCCAAGGTTGTGCCTGTAGCCAAGTTTATGAAAACACCTGCACAGCTGGCGGCAGAGCGTCAAAGAAAAAGCTTATTGAAAAAACAAGGATAAACACACACCAACATGAAAGCACAAAGACAAATAGCCTATCGTATTCAAAGAGATTTTGACCCCGAGCTGGAACAGTCGGTACTGGGCGTATGCCTCATAGAGCCCCGCGCCTTTAGTAGTGTGTATAGCCTGCTTACCGACGAGTGCTTTCATGTGCCTGAACACCTCTTGGTCTTCAAAGCTATAGAAGAAGTGTGGGAGCATGGTGCGCCTGTAGATCTGCTCACCGTTGCACGCAAGCTCAATGATAAGGGAACTGCCGTAATAGGCGGTACGCACCCTGCTGACTATCTGTTGAGGTTCACCGCTACAGTAGTGTCTTCGGCACACCTGCAACACTGGTGCCTGCTACTGCGCGAGCTGGCTGCCAAGCGTATGATGATAGCCTTGCAAAACAATGCCTACGATGAGGCTATGGATGTGCTGGAAGCTGCCGAAGAGATACAAAAGGCGTTACAAAAAGCACTAGAGGTGCGCACTACCAACGACTGGATAGATGCCTCAACGGCTGCCATACGCCTTAGCGACCATATGGACGAGGTGCAGGGGCAAGAGCTCATAGGCATCTCCACCACCTTTGCCAGTGTAGACAGAGAGAACGGTGGCTTGCGCAAAGGGCAGCTGGTGGTGTTAGGGGCGCGCCCGTCGGTGGGCAAGAGTGCGCTGATGGGCAGCATTGCCACACAAGCAGCACGCAGGGGCTACAAGGTGGGCATCATATCGTTGGAGATGCCGGCACAAGATATCTTCGGGCGGATGGTGAGTAGCGAGAGCCGTGTGCCCTTTGCTGATATAGACCGTGGTCGGGTGCAGGAAAATGCAGAACGTACCGCCGTGTACAATGGTATGAACCAACTGGCAGGGCTGCCCATCTATTTTAGCGATGCGGCACAGGTCACCATTTTTGATATACGCGCCAAGGCAGAGCAGCTAAAAAGAACACATGGGTTGGATATGCTCATCATCGACTATCTGCAACTGATAGAAGAGGTGGAGGGCTCGCGGAGTAGGGAGCAGGCAGTATCGCAAATAAGCCGAGGACTGAAGATGATAGCCATGAACCTACAGATACCCGTGCTGGCACTCTCGCAGCTGAACCGTGAGAGTGAGCACCGTGCCAACAAACAGCCCAGCATGGCTGACCTGCGCGAGAGTGGTGCCATAGAGCAGGATGCAGATATTATAATGCTGCTGCACCGCGACTGGCGCGTGGGCAAGTATGAAGACGAGCAGGGTAATAGCACCGAGCACCAAGCCGACCTGCTGATACCCAAATGGCGCAACGGCACTACCATGAACTTGAAACTACATTTTGATGCAGAGCTGATGCGCTTTACCGAATGGCAGGATAATGAATGGGAGTTGCGGGCGTAGCGTATTAAAAGTAGATATAAGAAAGACCATCAATAACAAAAGCCCCCAGAAGGAGGCTTTGTCACTATATGATTGTCAACTCTTAGTATTTGATAGTAGGTTTAACTATCGGTTATAAATGTACAAAACAGAAAAATGCTTATGGGTTAAAATCTCCTAAAAATGTTTTAATCTCTTGTACATCAAACTGATAAAGCTTTGGCATCAACATCTTGGGTGTTTTGCCTTGTTGTTGCGTGTATCTACGTGAAAAGCAACTTGTAATTAGGGTGTTTTCACCCTTGCATAAGCATTGTGTAACCCTTAGGTTTGTATGAGTACCATTTTAATGTGTAACACCTAAAAATCATAATGCTATGAGAGCTATAGCCACAACCATACTATTGTGTTTGTTTGTACTAACACAAAGCTTTGCCCAAACCGTTAATGGTGGCGAAATGCCACAGCCTGATGTGCCTGTAGGCGGCCAAGCGCAGCCACAACAGCAGGTGCCTGCTACCACACCCGTGCAGCAAGTAAGCACGCCTCCGGCGGCAACCGTGCCGACAGGGTATGTGTATAGTGGTCTTCCTGTAAAACAATGGGCGGCGTATTCCATCAGTATGCTGCCAACGGTATTGTTCATTTTGTTTTTCGTTATCATAGTAGGTAGTGTGGGCTGGCGCAAAGTGTTTTCCGAAATACTGACCGATAAAGAAGCAGCACCCATTGCCATTACTCAAAAACCCGTGCTGGACGAGCAGGGCAGGCATGTGCATGTAAACAATGTACCGCAAATGCAAATGGAGCATACTTATCCTAAAAGTGCCAGTAGGCTTATCCTGTTCTTCTCCAGCTTCACAGCTATACTTATTTCTTTAGGTATTGTTACAGGTAGTATCTATGGCTACCTGATGGGAAAGGGCATGCCCGATTTTTCTTCGGTGATAGGTTTGGTGATATCTCTGGGCATAGGCATAGTACCATATATGACCAGCAAGCTAAAAGGGAATGGCAACTCGGTAACACGCAATCCTTTTAGTGGGCAACAGGTAAATTATATGACCACAGCTGCACAGGTAAACCGAAATGAACCACCGGTTGTAGCACCTGCTACAGCGCCTACAGGTGGCGAGCAACAGCAACCACAACAATAAGCACCATAAAACACGTATATGAAAAAGCTACTCTTCGGCTTGGTAATAAGCTGCTTAAGTATAGGAACAATAGCTGCACAAACGGGCACAGCCTCAGTGTCGGATAACTACATCAACGAGTCTATAGCCATAGCCCGCTTTAAAGTATTGGTAGAAAAAATACTCAAAGCCAAAGAGCTGGATATGCGTATGGATGGTGAAGGCAATGCTATAGTAAAAGATAGTGCTAAAGCGCACCAGCTGATACAGGCGGTAATAGCTGAAATGAATAAACAGCGACAAGTAAGTGGGCAACAGACGAATATACCTTTGCCCGATGGCAGTACAACCATCACAGGTGGCGGTGCTCAACAGCCTCCAGTAGACACTAAAACAGAGTACAAAGGAGGGCCTTCTTTGCAGCAGCTCAATGGCTTGGTGAATAGTGGCGCTGTAGAAAAAGAAATGAATGACCTGCTAGCCATCATCTATGCCGATGATGCCAGCGACCTGAAAGACGTAGAGAACTATACCCAACAGTTTAGCAACCTGACACAGATACTCACGGCTACTAATCAATATTTCACCCAAAGAAGTAGTGTTAATGAATTGCAGGGTGGCTCGCTGATGAGTCCTGCGGGCTTGGGTAGCTTGGAGTCTGAGATCATTTACGGTATTACTGACTTTGCCATTTCGCGCGCTAAGGAAGAGATACTGGAAGCACACTTGAAATATCTATACCAAGAGATGAATGAAGATGCCATCCTAAAACAATTGATACCCCACACGCTGGGCAAGATGGAGGCATTTATAAATGACAACTCTATAAGCATGGCCAAGTATGGCGGTTTATGGAAGGCTGCTTTTCAGGAAGACCTGCGCAACATGCCTGTAGTGATGCAAAAAGAATGGCTGGTAGATACCATACTTACCAGACTGAAAATTGCCGATGATGTAAAGTTTCAACTAGCACCCGTTATCAGCGGTGGGGATAGGATAGTGTACAACCTATACCTGAAAAAGAACCTGATACAAATATTGTCTGACATGGCGGGCGATTATGTGGACCCTAAGCAAGATGCCAACCTGCCAGTATTCAAACGTGTGGTGTTGATGTCTGATATAGTAACCGATGCATTGGGCTATATGTCGAGCGACGGTTATAAAATGGCAAGCCTACAGAGCTTAGAAAAAATGACACCCGATGCTTGGGATATATTCTTCAAGCTAGTATACCTGCGCAATAAAGAAGCCATCTATAATGTAATGGGCGAGCATGCGCTAAAGCTAATAGACCTGAAAGAAGAAAGTGTAAGAAATCAATTGATATTGGCGGTCAACAAAAGCCTGAACCTATTGAGCAGCTACAATACCATACTGCCTAAAGATATAAAAGAAGTAACCCCAGAAGATGTAGCCCGTGTTTACGATCTGCAACTACAGGTAGTCGACAATGGTATTGACTACTTGAAAATATTTGGCAAAGAAGACAGTAAGCTGGCAGCTATTATAGCGCAGTACGAAAAAAATGTACAGCCTATATTGTTTAATCTAGCGGAGATAGGTGAGGGATTGACCACACAACAATATGGTAAAGTGTTGGATGGTAGTTTGAATACCATCAACCGTGCACATCAAATCTATTGTGCCAGCCTTGATGGGGCAACCTGTGATAAAACTGCGTATAATAACCTGATAAAATACCTAACCAAGTATGGCAGCTTTATGGTGAATGTGATAGATGCAAAAGATAGTGACGATGTAGAAGAAGCGCTGGATGAGATAGTGCCTAAAGGTTTGTACAAATTGAAGTTCTCTAAAGAGTTTACCATTACGGCTAGTTTATATCCGGGTGCTTTTTATGGTGCTGAGGGGTTGAAAAAATATGCTGTGCAAAACGGTGCGCTCAACAAAAGTAGCAGTACAGTTAACTGGGCATCATCCTTGAGTTTTTATTTGCCGATAGGGGTAGATTTCAACTGGGGCTTTTCGGTAAGCAAAACAAAGAACATGAGCTTGGGATTATACCTACAGGCTTTCGATCTGGGTGCTGTGATGAACTACCGATTGAATGCAGACTCTACAGAGTCTAATAATCCCGAAGTGAGTTTTCAGCAATTGATATCACCGGGTGCATCATTGATCGTTCACTTACCCAACTCTCCTATAGTAGTAGGAGGAGGTGTTAACTATACACCATCGCTACGTAGCATCACCGATAACAATATCACTTACGAAGCCAACGCCCTGCGCTATGGAGTTTTCCTAGCGGTAGATGTTACAGTAATACCATTGTTTATTTCTAAGGCCGATCTAAAGTTGTCTCGTTAAATTATGAGTATACTTTATAACAGCACGAGAATATTTAGACAAGCTGGCGGATATGCCGGCAGGGTAGGTGGCTTTTTTACCATGCATGGGCAACAGGATAAGGTCTTTGGTATTTCTAACAATCATGTTATTGCCAATTTGAACAACTGCGCGCAGGGAGATATCATTTGCATCAACAATGCAGCTAAATCGGAAGTTGGTAGTTTGTTTCTGTGGTACAACTTAAAGCTGCACGAAACCAATACGCTGGATGCTGCTTTTTTTGAGTTGAATAACAACTACCAAGCCGCATGGAATATGCCCGCACATATCATTAATCCCACAGGTATGCGTGCACCTATGGTTGGTGAAAATGTGTACATGAATATTTATGAAGATGCGGGAGGAGGTGCAGCCATGCCGTCGCGCTTAGGTAGAATAGTGCAGCAGGTAGCTGCACCTTTGATCTTTTCTTTTCACGGTACTACTGTCTACTATCAAAACCTTTATGAGATACATAGCATTAACTATAACCCCTTCTCTTGTAGTGGAGATTCCGGTAGCTTGGTATTCAGCTACGACCATAATGTCATAGGCATACTCATAGGCGGAAAAACTGAAGAAGGGCAGGAGTGCTCTTACATTTCCTATATGGCTGCTTTGCCAGTGGCGTATTTCAATAATGTAGGTATACGATTACACACCGTTGTTTAGTGCATTATTTCTGCTTCACCATCATGAACAGATAGTCGTTGCCAGGTAACAATGCCATAAGTGTGTCGGTATTATTGCTAACATAGTCGGGAGGAGTAGCTGTAGGGAGTTTACCTCCGGTCATATTACCTGCGCTATTGCCCGAGCCGTCTTTAAACTCTATATATGGCGTTGCTGTTTGGTGTACCATAAAATCGTAGATGGCAGTTTGTTCTTGCCCGTTAGCGTTTCTGTATTTATAGTTGGCTTTAAAACCTCTGGTAATAGTTATTTCTTTAGTACGTTCATTTGGTGTAAGACTGCTCCACTGGTCTGTGTAAGCCCCTGATGCATATAGATAAGCGCCAATAGCTATCCAACGTGTAGCAGCATCTGTATTGTTTAAAAATGCTTTGCGTGCATCACCATATAGTCTCGGGTCCATATAGTAAGTGTTGTTGCCCGGTTCCGGTTTTAACTCGGTTACCTTATTGGTTTCAAACTTATCGTTGTACCAGTTGTTATTATAAAAATCATCGCTATACCAGTCCATATAATAAGTAGAGCCTGCAGGGAAAGTATTACCGGGTAGGTAAGTGGTTTCTTTGCCCAACATCGATTTGCGTAGCAATGGTGTACCGCCTTTACTGTATGCATCAAAGCTGCTGTAAATATCCAGAGTAATGGGTTTGTCCAGCCTGTTGATAAAGGTTACTTCAGAGTTATCTATATCTTTTTTCTTACATCCAGCAGCTAGTGCTACTACTACCATCATGGTAGCTACTACGGTACGGCGCATATTGATCGTTCTTTTTTGCTTTAGCAATAAAAATAAGGAAAAAGCCGTAGTAAAATACTTTTATCACCTAGGTTATGCTATTGTTACCAATAAAAATTGGGTTAAAACACCCTTTCTGGTGGATTTAGACTTTCCTAAATTTGTAATACAAAGGTTAGCATCTTGCAGGTTTGATAAGTAGTACACCTAAATGCTATAGTTACCCAAAACCATGACTATTTATTATAAGCTATGTGAGAACAGCTTTCCCTGTCACCTATCATCAACCATGATACCACATGAAAAACATTAAACCCACTCTTTCCAGAGTGGGTTTAACATTTATAGGAAGTCTTTAAAATTTGAACTACTTAGTATAGCGTGAATTTGATAGTGATGTTTTTTCCGTTAATATTAGTACGGAAGAAGTACACACCACTGGCAAGATATCCCTCCACCACTATTTCATGGTCTACTTGTTTGTTCACACTTTCGGTCTCTTCTTTATGTACCACCATGCCTAAGGAGTTGATCACTTCCATACTTAGTTTTTGATCAAAGGTAAGCTCACCTCTTACTCTAAACCTTCCGTGGTTAGGGTTAGGGTACAGTATAAGATCATCTTCATTCGGTTTGATTGGCAGTACATCTACATATATCGTAGCTAAAGAGGTGCAGCCATTCAATGTAGCCGTAATAGTATATGTTCCTTCGGAAGAAGTGATCGCTTTTGGTATGCTTGCTGTAGTACCATCTACATTAAGACCACCTGGTCCTGTCCATGTATATGTAGTGTTGGGCTGCTCGTTGTCTAGAGATAAGAATATTTCTTGCCCCAGTGTTATCGGTGCATTACTTAACGGTTTTGGCGTTAATGGTTTTGGTTTAATGAACACATCGGCACTGTCAGTCAAAATACAGCCTCTTCTGCCAGCTGCTACAAAGTATCTACCTGTCGCAAGTGCTTGTACTGGGTTAAGACTTGTTATCTTACCTGTGGTAGAAAAGTTATTTGGTCCTGTCCATGTATAAGTAATGTCTGTGGCAGAATTTGCTTCTTCTCTAAGTATCAGTTCGTCTTCCTCACACACTGGGCTATTGGTACTTATCTTTGGTTGTTCCGGCAGTTTTACTACTTCTACATAAGTAGTGTCTTTACCTTCACAGCCTTCGGCAGTTTTTGCCGTCACTACGTAGTTACCTCCGTCTGCTGTCTTAGCATTATTACGTATAGGTTCTGTACCGTTCGAGGTAAACCCTCCAGGTCCTGTCCACGTATAGGTAGTTCCTACAGCACCACCTGTATTAGTAAAGTTAATAGCAGCATTTTCGCACACAGGAGTATTGCTGCTTACATTAGGCTTAGGGTTGTTGTTGACCACTACTGTTGTACTTGCAGGATCTGATTTACAACCATTAAGTATTGTTCTTAAAGTATAAATACCACCACCAGCTGCAGTAATATTGCTAACTGTAGGCTTGGCAATGGTAGAGCTGAATCCGTTAGGTCCCATCCAGTCGAAGCTAACGCCGCCCACTCCAGTAGTGCCAGTAAGTTGTACGGTCTGCCCTTCACATACAGGCCCGTTGTTGATAACGGTAGGTGATGGCGGAGTTGGTTTTATGGTAACAAAAGTGGTATCGTATGCAGTACAGCCATTTACTGTCAGCACCACGGTATGTCTACCATTATTAGCCATTGTGGCTTTGCTGTAAGTTATGTTTTGTACACCAGAGTTGATCTGTCCATTAGCCTCAGTGATCACATAATTAGGATTACTGTAGATGCTAGTTACTATAATGCTTAAGGTGTCTCCTTCACACACGGGTGAGTTAGAGGTAATGTTAGGCGCTGTAATAGTATCGGTAATAGCTACAAAAACACTATCCTCTTCTATAGAGCAGGCATTTTTAGTAACGGTTACCTTATAGTAGCCCGAGTCTACTTTTTGACTGTTATATCTGGTAGGGTTGCTCAGGTTAGAGCTGAATCCGTTAGGACCGGACCAGCTATATATAGTAGAGCCCGATGGTACATTGTTGACATTAAATACTAGGTCGGTAGTAGGGCATACTGTTGTGCCGGGTGTAACGAGTATCGATGGTGAGAACGTGATCTTTGGTATCACGGTAACATTTACCGATGCACTACTGGTACAGCCGTTTAAAAGTGCCGAGCCTATATAAGTGCCAGACATGCCTGTTGTTGCATTGGGTATGGCAGGTGTAGCACTGGTAGAGGTATAACCTCCCGGCCCCGTCCATGAATAGGTAACACCCGCTGAAGTACTCGAAACGCTAAGCTTTATAGAGTCTCCACCACATACAGGTGTGTTGGCGGTAACGGTTGGTGTATTTGCAGCATGCACTATGGTAGCTACTGCAGTATCAGCACGGGTACAGCCATTGAGATTGGCAGTTACAATATAGTTGCCTGAATAGGCGGTTACAATATTAGTACGTATCGGGTTTTGTTGCCCACTGAAGAAACTAAACGGCCCTGTCCATAAATAAGAGACACCAGGTGTGGTAGAATTGGCATACAACTTCAAAGTGTCGTTATCACAAGCTGGAGAGTTGGTCGTTGCTATTGGTTTTACAGGTTTGGGTTTTATGTCAATAGTATTACCATTGTCAAAAGATGTATCTACCGGCGCTGTGCCCACAATGCGAATACGATAGCCGCTGCCACCTGTAGTATTGCTTGGTATGGTACAAAGAATATTACCACCAATGGAGTCGGTTCTTGTGCCTATGTTCACTGGTGAGCTAAAGTTTCCGCTCGCATCAGATAGTTGTACAGTAAAAGTATTATTGTTGTAAAACTTTGAAGTAACTCCATATTGTACAGTGAAAGTATCTTCAACACAATGCACGGTGTCTGTAAATGGTTGGAAGATGAAAGAGGTTGTGTCTGGCGTAAATTTGGCCAAGAAAGCATCTGAGGCGCCAGCCATGGTGTTTTGATGTCCACTTAGTGCAATATTATTCGTACTGCTGGTAAAGCCTGTAATGTAAATGATGTTTTGAGCCGCATTGTTGATGCCGTAACCATAGTCTTGGCTACCACCACCATAGTAGCTAGCCCAGCTTAATGTACCAGCTTGAGTGAAGATAACGAACATCGCATCGAAGTTGCTATTACCTCCGCTGGTTTGCTGGTGTGCTGTAGCTGTAGCTATGCCCGAAGTACTACTGGTAGTACCGGTAAAGCCGGGGTTGCCAGCGCCGTCTATAATTAAGTCGCCACTATGGTCTACCGCTGCACCACCAAAATAGGTACCCCAAAGCCTCACACCTGCATTAGTAAACTTTACCAAGAATGCATCGGACGCACTTGCATTGTTACCACCATTAAGGCTAGTACTATGTGCACCCGAGGTAACAATACCAGATTGGCTATTGGTAGAGCCCGACATGAAGATGTAGCTACCGCTATAGTCAAGGCTTAGTCCTTGCGGGGAGTCGCTACCTGAGCCTCCGTAATAAGTAGCCCATTGCTCTACACCCGAGCTGTTGAATTTGATAAGATAAGCATCGTTGTTTCCCCCTATTGCGGTTTGGTGTGCCCCCGTTGTTGCTTTACCACCACTGCGCATTTCTCCAGCTACAAATACATTGCCTGCATTGTCGAATGCTAGTTTACGCATATTGTCATTATCTGCACCACCAATATAGGTAGCCCATTGACGAACACCGTTCGTATTAAACTTGGCCACAAAGCCATCAATATTTCCTCCATTGGTATTTTGGTGTGCTCCAGATGAAGCAATGCCTGTAGTACTACGGGTGTTGCCCACCATGTATAGGTTGTTAGAAGAGTCGCAACCTACAAATACCTGATACTCTACGTTTGTTTTTTCGTTGCCTGCACCACCAAAGTAGGTAGCCCATAGTCTACCACCTGATGGGGTCATTTTTACTAAGAAGCAGTCTGAGCTACCACCACCATAAGTAGTTTGGTGTGCGCCCACAGTCGTCATACCCGATGTGCTGCCTGTAAGGCCTGCTAGGTAAATATTATGGCTATCATCAGTAGTCGCTGAGAAGAAATCATCTTCGCCTGTGCCACCGTAGTATGTAGCCCATATGCGTATGCCCGCTTCGGTAAACTTTACAACCATGGCATCTTTATTACCTGCATAGCTGGTTTGGTAAGACCCAACGGTAACAATATTGCTGGAGTTGTATGTAGAGCCTGCCATGTATACATTGCCTGCCGAGTCGGCAACCAAGGCATAGCTATAGTCGGCACTGGTGCTGCCATAGTAGGTAGCCCACTCTAGTGAAGGGTCAATTATCAAAGTAGCTTGTGCATCATATTTTGCTACATCAAAACTGATAATGTCTTTTTCAAGTGTATAAGCCGAGGCAACGGTATTGCCTTCTTGCATATAACTCAAAGGTGCTGCTTCGGTAATGCTACCAAAATCGTTTTTTGCAATAATAGCACCATCCTTTATGCTGAGTTCTTTAGCTCCTTTGTATTGTATCTTGATGTCGTTGATATTACCTCCTGGGCGCACTACAAAGTCATATTTCAATCCATCGTCGTTGGTATAGAGTACCCAGTCTATATTTGGGTAAATATTTTGATATACAACTCTATTAAAGCTGCGCGCCTTAGCAGTGGTAGAGGCAAGGTAGTATTGCTCGTAGTAGTCTTGTTGTTCTTGTTTTATTAGTGTGGCATTGGGGTTAGCACCAAGAAGTACTACGTCCATTCTGTAGGCATCGTATTTTGCTGTAGGCGTGCTAAAGTCGCTGCCATCATCAACTGCTGCTGATTGGTTCCAAGGGTTTTGCGGTTTGGCGTTTACCTCCTCAGGGTTGCTTAGGCGGCTCCACTGATAGTGTATAGCACCATTACCTATAAAAATAGCTACACTATTAGTTTGTAGTTTAAACTGTACATCCTTTCTCTCTTGATAATGTTGGTCAGTTATTTGTCCTCTATTTTCTATAAAACTAAAAGGTGTTTTCTGCATGCCTTTTGTTTCTACCTCACGAGCTGTAATGCTGATATTGGCAAAAAGAAAAAGCAATAGAAATCCAGTCACTTTATGATTAAGTAACATTTTCTTCATATAATATTTATTGCCTAGGTATTAAAGTTAGCTCAAATAAGGTTGTAAGCATTGCTGTAACGCCAATAATAAGCGCTTTTTCATTCTATTTTAATGTCTTTAAAAGGGTGGTTAGTAGTGGGATGTATAACAGTAAAAAATATTCAAAAGATTAACTAACGATTTATCATGTGGCGTCGTCATTATAGATAGTGAAAGCCCTTTTGTGTAAAGTCTAAATAGTTACTTGCCCGATACCAATAAAAATACAGCGGCTAAAGACGAAGAAGCTTCGTACGTGGCACCTCATGAGCTGAGTGTGCTTATAAGCGGCTGTATGTCCGGTAAAAGGAGTGCACAAAAAGCTTTATACGACAAATTCGCCCCACAAGCATATGGTATTATACGTAGATATACTAGCCACAAGGAGATGTCTGATGAGATATTGAACGATGCCTTTTTTAAGATATTGACCAAGATAGACCAATACCAAGGCAAAGGTTCGTTTGAAGGTTGGCTGTATAAGATAGTGGTGTATACCGTTACCGACCATTTAAGGAAATACATAAAAGAAAAAGACAGGTCAGATACTCGAGAGATCGAAGATAACGTTGAGGTAAGTGCATCGATAGTAGAGCAGATAAGCTATAAAGAGCTGCTGGCTATGATACATGAGCTTCCTGATACGCAGAGAGTGGTGTTCAACCTGCATGTGATGGAGCAATATAGCCATAAAGAAATAGGAACATTATTAAACATAACTGAAGGTAATAGCCGATGGCATTTGAATAGTGCCCGTAAGCAATTGATGAAAAAAATTAATAACCATAGCTAGTAGAGCTATAGCATGAGCAAACGCAGTAAACATATCGACCAACTGTACAAAGAGCAACTAGGAGACTACTCCGAGATGCCACCGGCATCTGTGTGGGAGTCGCTAGCCCTCCGCCTCGATGAAGAGGACGATAAGGGTGGTGGCTTTGGCGACAGTGGCAATGATAACGGCCGCCCGCGTTTCCCGATACGCTGGTGGTGGGCATTGCTGGGCTTGCTATTGTTGATAGGTACTACTGTGGGTATTGGTAAGTTCGTCAGTTTCAAAACAGAGCAAACTACGGCTGTAACTACCTCTCCCGATGCTAATACAAGAAATAAGGCTACCGCAGAGGTGAGCACATCTGCTACAAATGATATTAGTACACCTGCTGAACAGGAGGCGAAAAGTGATGCAGCACCAAAAGGTTTGCCAACCAACGATAATACTACACCCCCTAATAACGATAACACAAACGAACAAACAAACACTACTACCAAAGCCAAAACAAAAAGTAAACCAGCTACTAAGACGACCACTGAAACTGAAGAGCGTACATCTGCTATTGAAGTAGTAAGTAAAAGCTCTAGTCAAAAGGTGCAGCATAAAGTAGCTGCACCAACTACGGCTCAGAAACAAGCAGATGCAAAAGTAGCAATAGCACCAACACCAAAAGCAAGTGCAGTTACTACTACACAAACGGTAACTCAACAACAAGCGCCTCTGCAAGAGGTGGAGGACAAGAGTACTACAAAACAGACAAGTAATGTAATAGCACAAGAACAAGAAAAAGTAGTAGAAGAAGAGCATGCAGAGGTGAAAGAAGTAACTAAAGAAGCCAGCCCCCAACTAACCCAAGAAAAAGAACAGGAACAACAGCCAAAAGAAGAACTCCAAAAAGAAGAGGAAAAAACAGATACTAAAAAAGAAGAAACAACAGCTAAAGAGGAGAAACAACAAGTAGTAGAAAAAGAGGAAGAGCCGCAAGTAGTAGCAACCGCAAAAGAACAAGCACAAGAAGTTGCTGCGCCTGTAAAAGAAGAAACGAAGACTGAAGAGACTATTAAGAAGGAAGAAGAAGTTGTAGCAGACCAGTCTGAAAACAAACAAGAAGAAACTAATACAGAAGAAAATACAGCAAGTGAAGAAGCAATAGCTGCAGCCAAAGAACAACCCCAAGAAACGAAACAAGAAGAAGAAACTCCACAAACCCAATCGCTTGAAGTAGCAGAAGAGACGACAGCGGAAGAAGAAAAAACGAACGAGCTGGCTTATTTATCTAAGAATAAGAAGCAACTCAAAAAAGAAAGGAAGAAAAAACAAAAAGAAGAACAAGAAACAGCAAATGAAGATAACTTAGGCATTAACGAATTCAATACTTTAACGCCCCCACCTCCTAAGCCACGCCGATGGGAGATAGGTATTAAGGCAGGCTATGAATACGGCTTTAATACTCAGGCAAAAGCGGATAAGTTTGTGTTGTCACCATATCTACAATATATGGTAGCACCGCACTTTTCTTTAGTGTTTCAGCCTAGTTATCTATGGGGTAATGCAAAGTTCACTTCTGCAAAACCAGATGAAGTTTATTACAACGTTGTTAGCACTTCTTTTGATTCTACCTTGGTGATAAGAGAGGGAGATACTATAGACTTTAAACCCGATACCCTTATTGCAACTTATATTTATGGTAAGGTGTATGATTCTACCCGTGTTAGCTATCAACTAAAACAAAAACAGCTTTGGAATATAGAATTGCCATTGATATTGCAATATGATATTTCATCCCGCTTTTCTGTTTATGGAGGTGTGTCTTTTAACTTTAGTAAGGTATTGTCTGTGCAGCAAAATAGACTGGATTATACAGGGATGACGATCATGGACACTATAGTGGCGAAGCAAACGTATGCTGCTAGTCTTCCACCACCATTGCCTGCTCCACCACAAGACCCTGCTAGTTATTTTGCTAATTATGGCAGCCCTATAAGTCAGTACAAACCATATACGAACAATACACAAAACAGTTTTACTCGTGTTGGATTTATGCTAGGCTTCCGTTACACCTTTGCAGAGCGGTATATGGTAGATGTATTGTTGCAACAGTCTGCAGTTAACAAAACTGTTATTACCGACCCCGAGTTGCAAAAAATATATAGCCAGCCATATATGCGCATTACGCTTGGGTATAAGATATTTAAGTGATATAGTAACTACTGGTTAAAAAGCTGATACTTATTACAGTTTTTTAGTTTTTCGCACTAACATTTTTACACTTGGTTTCGTCAATTTAATTGACAAGCAGTTGCGCAGCTTTTTATAATCACAATAAAACTTTAATAGATGAAAAAAATAATTCTTACACTATCTGTACTGTTCGGTGCACTTACTGCATCTTATGCACAGTCTTATATTTGGGGGACAGTAGCTCCTAATTCTGGTCAGGGTAATATACTGGACATGAAAGTATGGCTAATTAAAAAATGCCAAGTAGGGAACAGCTACACGCTTACAGCCATTGATAGTGCTGATATTGCCGACAGTATACATGCATTTAGTTTCCCTAATCCTCAAATAGGTACTAACTGCCAGTTGTTAGTTAAAGCAGCATTTAAGACAAACTCACCGCATTATAATAACTATTTGCCTACTTATTATTCGGGTAGTACATCAGGAGTAGGTAGCCTTTTATGGTCTGGGGCTGCACCTGTAACTGCTGCAACGCAGTCTAATCCAACTTATTGGAACTTTACTATGGTACAAGGTACTAATCCTGGTGGTCCTGGTTTTGTAGGTGGTTCAGTATTGCAAGGTGCTAATAAAGGTACTGCTGCCGGCGATCCATTGGAAGGGCGTACTATGTTACTAACAGACATGAAGGACAATGCCGTGGCTTTTACAACTACTGATGCAACAGGTAAATTCAGCTTCAGCAGCTTGGCTAATGGTGTGTACAAATTGTTTGGCGACCAATGGGGTAAAGACAACCCTGCACTTACTATAACTGTAGATGCAAACAATCAAAACATCAACAATATAGTTTTTGAGGAAACCAGCACTAAATTCTCTGGTCGTTTTGTATGGGCAACTAATGTGACCAACGTAAACAGTAACCTAAGCAACTTAACAGTTTATCCTAACCCAATGAAGGGAGAAGTTAAAGTGGCAGGTTTACAAAATATAGCTGGTGATAAGCTGGTAACTATTACTAATGTTTCGGGAGCAGTGGTTTATACTAACACATTCTCAGAGGGGGCTAATGTAGTATTGTCTACTAGTGACATGGCTAGTGGTCTTTACCTGATGCAAGTGAAAACTACAGAAGGTACTGCTACGTTTAAGCTTACCAAATAGGTGGTTAATAGGTGTTGAGAATGGCAAACCAAAGAGAGGTGACTAGTCACCTCTCTTTTTTGTTTATAGCTTGCTGAATGGGCGATGTATTTTAAATGTTTGTTATGTGTTTTTTGAAAACTGTTGATAATCAGTAGTTGAAGTATTAGATTTTTATAAAAAAGGGTGAAAACACTCCCTTTCGTTTCAATAAACAATAGTAATTTTAGGTTAATTACTTCGGTAAAGCGCCGCCAGCCCTTTTAAGACACATTATCCATGTCAACTCACTGGATACAAACTTTTAAAAGGTTTGTATCCTTTTTATGTTAATGCGATAAATATGTGGTGGCTATATCTGTTTAACGAACCGTTGTATGGTTTCTTCTATAATGCTTTTGCACTCATCAGTTACTTGCTGTTCATTTTCTCCACCATTGGCTCTGTAGAGTTTTATGAGTTCAACAGCTTTTTCGGTGAGTATTCCTTGCATTTTTTTGAGGCGTAGCATCAGATCGTCAAATTCAGGACGTTTTCCTCCTACGGTTACGAGTATATCTATCTCCGCAAGGTTCTGGTCAGCAATTGCTGTTACCAGATCTTTGAAAGATGAGGTTAATTTTTGTTGTAAATCAGGTTGCGGCATATATAACGTAATATATATGACTTAATTTACCATTAATCTGTAATAAGTCCAAACGGTATAACAATAATGGTGCGGGAACAGCTGTGGATAGGGCTTATTAATCCAGTATTATCTGGGTTCTATTATCTTTTTGATAGGCAATATGGGCGCTTAGGTCTCTAACTGACACTTGCATTTGCTTGTTTCGGCTGATCAGTACAACATCATATTCTTTGGTATCGAAAAAGCTAAGTGCTTTTTCTACATCGTTGAAGGCTTTAAAGTATTCTATAAACTCATTTTTCTCTTTTTCGCTGGCCGGTGATATCGCTACATGTTCAATACGCCCCAGATCTCTGTACTCGCTACTTAAGGCACAGTCTACCAGATATTGGTATTCTAAGCAAATATCTAACGCTTTGGAGTAAGTATATGGTGTGGTCATATCTTCAAAGTTTCAATATTGCAATTTATGTCATTAGCCTCATTTTCCCCGCTGTAGCGTTAAGTAATTATTACCAACTTATGCACAATTATTAGAATACCGTCGTTAATACTAGACCGACTGAAATACAAAAAGCCAGCTACAAATATATTTTGCAGCTGGCTTTCAATAATATAATGTAGTGGTACTTAGTCTATTTTGCACTCATACTTGGTAGAGATACCGGCACCACGTACTTTAGACTCGTAATCGTCGCAAAAACGAGTAGCTTCACTCTTTTTGTTAGTTTTCAAAGGCAATACGCCGTTATTCGCTGAATTATCAGGGTCAACACAGTTACACTTATACTCTTTAGTACAAGATGTGATAGCCAAACTAGCAATAGCAATGAATATTAATTTCTTCATCTTTTTCCAATTGAATTTTGTGTATTACTGTTATTAAACAGATGTAGTTAGTAAAGGTAAAAAAAACTGTTAAAAGTTAGAATGCTTTTATTAAATATGACATTTAGGGGAGGAAAACGCCAATTACTTCGTCAAATCACATTCATATGGCCTGCCATACTTATTGGCAGTGTCTTGAAAGCGCCTGCACTCGTAATAGGCCTCGCCCGATGTGGGTAGTTGGTAGTTGATAAAAGTATCTACTCTCTGTTTGGTAGCATCTACACATTTGCAGGTGTAAGAAAAGCTGTCCTTTTTGCAGGCAGCAAAAGCTACTGATAGTATTATGGCAACTGATAATATATATTTCATACTAGCTGTTATAGAGCAACAAAGGTAGGTTATCTGATCTGAAAAAAGGTATTGCTTCCCAGCCGACTGTTCAAACAAAAAGAGCAGCCCATATGGACTGCTCTTTTATATTTTGAGAGAGAGACTTCTTAGTCTTGAGTAGCAGTGTAAACTACATCTACAGTGTAAGTACCTGCAGGGTAAGCGAAACCAGGAGTAGCTTTGTACTTTACAGAGAAAGTTTGGTTACCACCACGGTCACCGTCAGTGATCAAGTCC